>CAMHMG010000012.1 GCA_946186175.1 uncultured Clostridia bacterium
GCTGCCGATCCAACTGCATTTCCTGCAGCCGCTGCTGCCCCTGCAGCACCTTTGCCGCCGGATGCCTTTCCGCCGACCTGACTGCCCTGGCTTTTCGGCATACTGCCAGCACCTTTCTTACCGCCGGAACCGCCATGCATTCCCTCATAGGCTTTAAGTGTTTCTTCCATCTGTCCCCGTTCACCGGGCTTTATCGCATCGCCATTGGCGTGATATCCATTCTCCTTCATAAACGCAAGGTCTCTCTTCATAGCCTTGTAATCATGATCCTTCATCTTGGATGCCTGTTTCTGTGCCTTATCTCTGTTAGGCGGTCCCGCCTTCAACTCCTTCTGGTGGAACCTTGCAGCCGCATCACTTTGCTGTTTCTGAGCCTTGTAATCCTTCTCAGCAGCAGTCTTGGCATCCTTCATGTTCATGCCGTCCTTCTGCATATGGTCAAGAGTGCCCTTCATTATTGCAAGATCCTTGCCGTCCTTGCTAAGCTTCTTGCCATCCATCCTGCGTCCGGTCTCCTGACCGTGCTTAACGGCAGCATCAAGCATCTTCATGTCCTTATTTCTCTTAGCATCTCCAGCCTGTGCATTTCCACCTTGTCCCTTTGCGCCGGCAATCTTGGCAACATTAGCTGCTGCCTTCTTCATACCACTTGTAACCATGCCTTTTCCGCCGGATTCTCCGCCTTCACCGCCTTCTCCTTTGCCACCGCCGCTGACGGGTTTCTTCTGTTCACTTTGCTTTTGGCTTCCGCCAAAGGGCTTATGAGCATTCATAAATTTACCGATTCCCGTCTCACCAAACGCCTGTCTCATATCTCCGGCTGTGATCGCCTGCATTCCTGCATTGTCCGCAAGAATACCCGTGAATATTCCATTTACCTTGCTTATTGCCTGAACTGCCGTATATGTAAGGATAATCTTAAGTATTACCGTCAATATAAGATTCAGAATTTGTGTCGCAATATCTACAAGACTAAGCTTTGTAAGGTCTGTATCCCAATCGATAAGAGTATTGATGGCAAGTGCGGGACTCCATATTATAGGAATAAGCAGCAGGAACAGTCTTATGGATATGACCATTCCAAGAACACTAAGAAGCTGTACTACAAACGCTGTAGTCCACTGCTTGAACTTAGCCCCGTCATCCATAGGCATGGTAGCGATGGCAAGTGGTGCAATAAGATACAGAGCAAGAAGATTGAATATTCTTACACCGCAGGTAACGATTACCAGCATCATCTCCATTGCTATGAAATAACCTGCAAGATACACAATGACATAGTTCATCTTAAGCGGGCTTAGGGAGAATACCTTTTTGACATCGCTGAAGCTGTATATGTCCTTTGAACCGTAATAAAATGGTGCTCTTATATTATCATAGAAATCAGGGTTCTTGTTATATTCATCATTTCTTGCAGCAGCCGTATTGATCGTTCCCATTGTACCGGCAAGGAAAAGTATCCTGTCAATGGATATTCTTCCTTTATACTCCTCTGACTTTCTCTCTACAGACTTAAGTACCTTGATGTTGGGATTCGCCTTGATTATCTCCATGGCATCTAATATGGCATTGGTAATACCGTCATCATAGGAGTCTAATGTTGTCTCCTTATTATAATCGTATGCGGTTCCAAGCTCCTCCATAAGACTCTGCCATGTGACCACCTCATTTTCATTCTCATCATATTCCTCATAATGGAAGTTGAACACTCCCTGATCCCCCAGATATTTCAGATCAGTTCTTATGTCGTTATAGCAGGCATTAAGATTATACCTTGACCTGTAAGACGGGTTTAAAGAGTAATTACCGATGGTATTAAGTATTCTTCCCATGGCAGCATACTCTTCCTCGTTAAATGTTTTGGAAGTCTCCCCCTTTGCCAGTTCTTTAGATAATGTAAATGAATCTGTTATCGCCTGTAAAAGCACATTGGTCGTTAAGATCGATGCATACAATATTGCATTCATGCCTACTATAAGCAGAATACTCTTTAAAAGATTGCCTAAGATTGCACTCATGGTCAGACTCTGGTACTTACCTCTTGAGTCAAACATCTTTCTGACAACAGAAATGATGGCAAACCCAAAAGCGAATATGACACCCACCATTCCAATACCAATATATACACCCCTGACGGAGTCATGGCTAAAGAATATATTGATAAGGGTATCCTTTTGCCCGTTATACATGACCGGAGATTCACCGGTAAAGATCATCATCATATTCTCAATAAGCTTCATTGCATAAAGCAGAGCTATCTCTATGTAATAGAAGATCGCAAATACATAATTTTCAATTAAGTCTGAGAAAAAGTCCTTGATCGCTCCACCAATATCTAACAGGAACATTGATGAATTGATGATCGGTATAAATGTATACATACGCTCTCTCCTGTTCTTATCTCCTAAGTTACCCTGTTTCTAAGTTCTATTACTTCCGGCATTCACCTGTCATCTAACCCTTAGATTCTTTCTTGTTAGTGTCAGTGCAATTGCCATTCCTACTATAAGTAACAGTATGAATCCGAAAAACATCCATGCCTGAAGATTAAGATATACAAGTATCTTGAACTGTCTTTCTACGGAATTGCCTGCTGCATCAGTGACCACCACACGGTAATCTCCGCTTTCAGTGATCTGTGAATTCAGATTGAGTTTCTTTACCTCGTTCCCTGATATGACAGATACAGTATCTCCCTCCTGAAGTCCTGTTATGGTAACAGGTCCTTTGGCTCTGTCATTCTCATCAAGGCCTTCAAATGTCACCTGTGGAGGGGTGTGGTCAATGGTCACGTTCAGAGTATATGTAATACCGTTATCTGAACATATATATTTGATGTTATATACACCTTCCGTTGTCATATCCACAACGCCGTAATCATAGATGGCATCATTGCCGTCAATCGTCACACCGCTTACACTAAAGCCACTTGGCATATTGTACTGGTTAATAGCTCCCGTAATCTGTCCGATCACACGGAATCCCATAATCTGCCCGTCACTACCCGTGTCTCCGCTTATGACGGCGTATGAACCCGGAGCATTGACAAGTCCCGGGAACTCATCTAACGGCTCTCCATCTTTATATAGCTTGACATTGGCATTCTCACTAATGCTAAAAGTTACATCTCCGGCCACTATCATGCCATCAGCCACACTCACACTGACAGATCCGTTATCAACAGCATATATATAATATCCGGTCGATCTGTCATAGACTGAACCGTCTGATATATTGACTCTCTGGGTAGTATCCTGTCCTCCATTCTCAGGGATTGGAGCTCCTGTAAACATATCTATGGGGCCCTCGTAGTCAAAATCCGCACCGGAAGCAGCACCTTCTGTAGTGGAGCTGTCTAAAATCTCGTTGGTTTCTGCAGTACCCGAACCATCTGCCCCTGTAGCTGACACTATATCAACACCACCAAAACTTCGCGAGGTGCACATAACAAGCAATGCTGCCGTAAGCAGTGTTCTTATATGTAATTTCATATATGTTGGTATGTTCTTTTTCATTGTCAACTCCATTTTCCGGTATGCAATCGCTTCATCTGCCCCTTCTTGCACCTGTTAGCCCCTAACTTACTACACTTTCCCGCTTATTCGGAAACACTTATATTACTCTATCACTATCTCCATCACGAAGCCTCATACTCTCCTTCATCTTCGTCATCTTCTTCCTTGCCAAGTACGATATCATTTCTTATATCAAGATCATAGAATACTTCGTCAGCCCTGAACATATGGCTTCTAAGCTCATCCATGTCCATACGTCCCATCTTGTAGAAAGGACAGAGATAACTTGGTGTATATTTGGTCTTCAAAGGATAGTTACCGAATGTAACGATTATGGCATTACCGGTACTCTCCTTGTTGTTAAGCATCTGTAACTCCGAAGGATAGATAAGCGGTCTCACCTGTGTCTGGGAAGACACATTCATATCTCCCGCCTTAGCTCCGATTGAAGAAGACGTTGATGTTGTCCGAACCGTCATATTACCGCAGAGTTTAGAGAACTCTTCACATGTTCCTATGTCGTTGGAACCGATGAACATCTTCATACCGCAGTTAGACTTAACGATGTCTGCCACTTTCTCTCCATACACATTATTAAGCTGAGAGTAAGACTGAACAACCATGTTGAACCATATCTTTCTTGAACGTCCAACCGTTATCATCTTATCAAACTTCTCAATCTTAGGCATATTACCGAACTCATCAAGGATAAAGTACACATTTCTCGGAAGTGACAGATCTTCTCTTGCCGAAGCCACCTTGATAAGTGCCTTATACATACAGAGGATAAAAACTGCTGCAAGTCCGTGCCTTGTATCCTTCTCATCAGGAATCTTCATAAACAGTGCAGTCGGCTCCTCCGCAAACTTCTCAGCCTGAACATCCGTTGCCGAAGTAAGACCACAGAGTCCTCTGTCATTGAACATATTAAGCTTATCAAATGTTATTGACATATATGATGAAAGTGTTGTATCTGCCGCCGAAAGCACCTGTCTTGAAAGGGTGTATGCCTGCGACAGCTTGCTCCTTCCCTCAAAATAATCCTTAAGCGCTGCGAATTCATTCTCGGAATTAGTGAGCGCCTTGTTGAGATTAAAGAAATTGAACTTATCTTTTGTCATTCCAAGTCTCTCATCCTCGGAATCCTCCAACATGGCAAGACAGGTACTCATGATGATAGAACGCGCACCTTTCTCCCATACCGGATCTTTCTCATTCTCTATAGGACATATAACGGATATGAGATCGTTAAGATCCTCGTACATCTCATCATAGTAACGCTGTCTGGTTACTGATACATCATCCTGACAATGTGAGAGATCTGCGTATGCCTTGCCGTGCCACTCAGCCCAGGTACTTCCTTCCTCAGCATCTCCATCCATTCTCTTAAGGTCCGGATAGTCAGCCATATTGTCCTTGTGCATCTTAATACCCTTGCCGGCATTCACATAGTCCTGGTACATATCCCATATTCCATCAAGCGGATTCCATCTTGAAGATGAATATGTATCACGCAGGTCAAGCAAAAGTACATTGTAGCCACGTTCTTTGAGAAACCCTGAATGAAGGTCGAAAAGCTCGCCCTTCGGGTCTGTCATTATCATGGAACTTCCCGCTGCCGTAGCTCCAAGTAGCTGTATCATAGGATTGATAAATGTTGTAGTCTTGCCTGAACCGGTAGCACCGATTATAAGAGAGTGGGCTCCCGGAAGGAAATTAACTTCTAACATCTTCTTATTGTTAAGGACAGCTCTTACAGGAATACCGTCCTTTTTCACATTATTGAGATTGCTGTAGGGATTCCCCGGAAAATACTTATCCCTCTCCTTCTCCGTAAGGAAACGGCTGTTCTCAAGAGAACCTTCTACTCTGTCAGCCTCACCCTTCTTACCGAGAAAACTTCCGCCGGATGTCATTATCATACGGTCAAGATTATTGCCGGAAAGCATGTACAAAACCACCAATACAGCGCCTGCACCTGCTCCGTAGAGCCATGTCTTTCCTGATAACAAAAGCGAAAAGTCCATCTCACTTTCCTGTCCCTGTAGAGCGGCAGTCATCATATCAGGAATTGAACGGATAAGGAACCCGGCCGCCCCCGCTATAAGCACGAATATGAATATGTACATTATGATCTTCAACCAAGTCTTCATATACGATTACCTCCGTGTAGTGTTATCTCCCCTTAGATTTCATATATACTGTTTGCAACATATAGATTATCTGTAACTAAGCTGTCGTCATATATGAACTCTGAGCGCAGACAACACAGTCATTCTATTGAGGGTTACTCAAGTAATCATAGCGATCAACCTCTAACTTATCTAATCCTCATATACAACTCATTGGTCAGAGACTTATCCCTGACCAATGTTTTCTTTATACACCACTTCTGTTATGATCACTGAGCCTGTGTTGTAGTCTGTGTAGCTGTACCACCATTAGCTGTAGAGTTGGTCATCCAAGTATTAAGTGTAGGAATACCAAGCTTAAGTACAACCAAAAGAACGAAAATGAGTACATAACCGATAAGGAATGACTTAATTGACTGCTTACGCTTCTCTCTCTCCTGTGGCTCTTCTGCTGTAGCATACTTGAAACCAAGAATGATTGCATACACAGCGCCGCCGGCACCTACGAGAAGAAGTAACGGATTGACCAGTGAATTGATAAGTCCAATCACAGGATTGACTACACTATTAAGATCCGCTCCCTGCTGTGCTGCAAATGCAACCCCACTGTAGGCAAGTACTGTAAAAGCAGCTACAAGCGCTAATGAGCAAACCTTCATCATCTTGATTCCCTTAGGACTTCCTAATTTCTTAACAACTTTCTTCATAATTCTTTCCTCCTTATAATGAATTGGATTGTAATTCGAGGGTAAGTACTCTCCCCCATAGTTTCTTGTCTTTGCTGTAATGCTTAGGTTCCGTCTGCAATACAACTTTCGTGTGTATCGTATCACACAAAGCGCAACAAAAGTGTAACTCTGCCTTAAAGCAACAAAATTTTTAATGTATTTCACATATCTTATAACATACCAAGCGCAACAAAAGTGTAACTCGAATGCAAAATAACATTAAAATTTTCATTAATTCTGTATATCTAATTTTTAAATACCAAGTAATTGCGAAACTCTTTGAAAAGTGTATATGTAACCCTAATCTAATAATTATCCGAATTCATTATTATCTCGCCTAACGTCATCTCAGTCCAGGAATATTGGGACATATACTCACCCTGAAATGAATTAAGAGCGTAAGTATCACCTTTGAGATAGTTATAGTAATCACAATCTATCTTAGACGTATCTATTCCACAGGAATTCCACGCCTTAACTATAATATCCTCTGCGCCCACTTTACCAAGATCCTGCTTAAGCTTGGAGAAGTATAATCTGAACTGACTCTTTAACGAATTATCATTCACTCTGTCACCAAAAAGAATCGCACACAGTTCATTATTGGTACATAAAGCACCTCTTCTGTCTATGAGATAAGCAAATAGCTCTTTGCTTTTGGATCTTTGGAAAATAACAGGATTCCCATGTCTGTCAAACGCCTCAAAGTTACCAAAGCACTGTATTCTGAGTATCCCGTTATCATCATTCCTCTCAATGGGATTTCTCAGGTTATCAAGCTCCCTGATGATATCCTCCTTCTGTACAGGCTTTAATACAAATCCGCTTGCGTGCAGCTTAAATGACTGATAAGCAAACTTCTCATGTCCGGTAACGAAGATTATATTGGTCTTGGGTGATAATTTCTTAATCTCGGTAGCAAGCTCAAGACCTGAGATTCCGGGCATTTCAATATCCAGCCACGCCACATCGGGAAGCTTATCCTTGACATATTCAAGCGCCATTTTCGTATCTGAATATGCCGTGTGCTCTCCCTTTGCATCAATTTCTCCCATCATCCTTACAATCTCTTCTGCCACATTGATGTTGTCATCAACTGCTATTGTTATCATTGGTCTACCTCCTTCAGTTTTCCAATACAGGTATCCTTATGATCTGATTGGTTCCCTTGTCTGTCTGCCTTATATATAGATCCCCATCACACATAAGCTTAAGTCTCGTCGTTACGTTTCTTATGCCTACACTCTTATGTTCCTTCTGGGTAGGCAACTCTGTCCTTATTCCATGTCCATCATCAGTAATGGTTATAATATAATAGCCTCTATCGATCTTAGTGTTAATGACCACCTTATCTCCCTTTGTGCTCATACCGACCCCATATTTGATAGCATTTTCAACCAGAGGCTGAAGGGTAAGTGCCGGAATGTTAAAATCCGTAACCTCGAAATTCTTAATAAGTTCAAAATCTCTCGACTGCGTGATCAGAGACAGTTCAACAAACATATCCACATGTTTCATCTCCTCAAGAAACGGTATCATCTCAACACTTATAAGAGATTCCAGATTCCTTCTTAGATATCCTGAAAAATTGAGGATTGCAGGCTTAACTGCCTCCTTATCCTCATCGCATAACAGTGCTATCTCCTGCAAGGAATTATATATAAAATGCGGATGAATCTGTTCCATCATCAGAGCAACCTTGTTCTCCGAAAGAGCCGCATTTCTGACAAAAAGCTCACGATCCACATCAATCTGGTATAAGAACATTACCACCAGCAACAACATCGACATACCGATTCCCGTGACATTTATGTTTACTTCCATCATTCCGATAAATGATACGGCTATCGGAAACATGCAGCCTACTATAAATCCGATACATGCTTTAATATTCTTAGAAGATACGAGCAGCATGATAATGATGATTACATATTCCATCAGAAATGCCAGCCATCTTAAGAAGCTGTCATTAGCAAATAATATGAAGGCAACGGTCAATAACGCAACAAGACCCTGAAGCGAAAGCCAGAACCTCCTATCCAGCTCCTGACCTTCATCCTTCTCAGTTTCCAGGAAATACATAGTGAATACAGGCGCTACTATGGCATAGAATATATGTGACCATAACAGACAAAGCTTAGGCGAACGGAATATATCATATACAAGCAGCCCAGCGGACATAAATTCAAAAGAAAGGCCACCCATAACTGTAAGAACCGCTGCTATAAACCATCCCATACGCTTGCTGTAATTCTTCATCAGTATTATCACTATAAGAATTGTCAGCAGAAGAGCAACAGAAGTGAACGCTGTTACAATATGTATTGATTCCTGCACCTCTAAGGTGTCAAGATGTAATTCATACAATCACTTCACCTCCTGTCTTCCTTCTTCAAGCACAATGTTAACATCTCATATTCTCCTGTTATATCTATATAAATAAAAGTTTCTGAATACCCTCCATATGTTCAGGAATATGAAAATCGAAATAATAATATGAGCAATGATCAGTATTATGGATAAAACTGCCGTAATCTGCACAATTCCTTGAAACACCCCGTATACTGCTGTTTGCGATGAGACCATAATATACATGTTTACGTATAATACAAACCATATAATTATTCTTATAATCTCTGTAACATACCATGCTTTATTCAGATTCCTCACACGCACAACTTCAGAATCAGTAACATACCCGTTCATTTCATGACACATCTCGACTAATCCGTTGAGCAAAGCCGCAACTCCCGCCATAACTAACAGCTTAGGCAGCATATCAAATACAGTTGATATGATATTCGCTGCCAATGAATCTGAATGCAGCCTTGTCAAAGAGCTTACAATCTGTCTGATAAGTTCACTTATCATTTCGAATATTAATGTGATCCATGCATAGTTGTAATACCTTGATATATCATTCAACCTGTACAGGCACACAAGTGATATGATAGAAACTACGATATTGGAGAATTCACATATGAAATATACAGTACTAAATCCACTACCGGCTGCTATACTCTCTAATCCTGTCTCTGAAAAAGCAACCATAACGATCAGCATACTTATATTGAGTAATGGTATTATCAACATGAGCAGCAATAATGAAACGGGTAATATTCTCATGGATCTGTAATCAAGTTCTTGTGACATAGCTATCTCCTGTTAGATCATATTAGTAACCGACTTTATATCATAAGCTTCGTAATTGCGCCATTCTTGGTGCAAAAAAGCACTCGCTTATACTATATATACTTCCGTGTATAATAAATCATACTTGAGCATTACCTTTAATGGAATACATTACCACCAATATTAACGCCCTTGATTCCATGTTCTTCGGCATACCATGCCGCCTTGAAGTAAAGATTATTGACATTACGCTTGCCATCCAGTACTTCTTTGGCAACCCCGATACAATTAACTGCAGGTCCTCTTGCAAGTATGACAGCCAGTCTTCCGGTTCTTACCGGTTCGAATTGACCTCCGGCATAAACAACACCCTCGATGGTATTAGCAAAGTTAGGACTTTCTACCCTGTTCATCACAACACTTCCAACTGCCACCATCCCCTGATAGTGACTGCTGCCTGCTTCCGCCTCAATAATACCTGCAAGCAGCAATAATTCTTCTTCCGTATATGAATAAGGGGTTCTGTAATAATAGTTACTTCCGTCTCCGGTATCTGTAATACCCGGGTCATAAGAAGCAGTCTGGGTATATCCGTTCTGCATAAGCAGCAGACGCTCCTCAGCTTCCATTCGTGTAATCTCTGTCTGTAATTCTGACGCAAAGGCAGCGGCATTCTCTGATTTCTCCTCTGCTTCCTTCATGAGTTCTGACATTTCATCTATAGACTTCTTGAATCCGGCTTTTTTCTTGTCATATTCCAACAATTCTTCTTCGCGCTGTTTTTTAAGTTCATCAAGACTGTCCCTGGTCTTGGTTACCATTTCCATCATCAACTCATAGGTGCTCATTTTGTCATTAATATAATTGTTGATCTGGTTAGCATATTCCACACGATCAGGAATATCCGAAAAGCGTTTAAGATTAAATAATATGGATAAAATGGATCTGCTGCCATCCTCATATTCAGTCTTTATTGAATTATATAAATGGTCCTTCTCAACCGCCATATCCTCTTCACACTCGATAAGACTCCTCTCGGCAAACTCAATCTTCACATCAAGGTCATTAAGCTCTGCATGAGCCTTCTCGATAAGCTTCGCCTCATCTGCCATTCTTAGGTTCATCTCGCGTATTTCAGCCGCAAGCTTCTTAACCGTACCTGCATTGGCATCAGCCTCTTTCTTCGCGATCTCATACTCGCGCTTAAGATCCTGTAGAGAAGAATCATTATCAGCAGGTTCTGCATACACTGAATTATTAAATATTACACATGAGAAAATAAAGGCAACCAAAAAACAGACTGCCACGATCATTCTCTTATATTTATCTCTATACACCTTATCTGATCGTATCTTCATCATAATAATGACCCCGGTATATGTATATATATAACATTATTAATTCCTTATCATTATTTTATCACTCTCAAATATAATATCCATTTCCATTATGGAAATGAAAATGGAATATTGAATAACAGGCAAAAAAATGATACTATAATCGAACAGACGGATTGAGAGAGGTTGACATGATGATTGCAGATTACCTTATTACCAACTATATAACCTTAATAATATTACTTGTTCTTGTTACCACCATGTTTACTAACAGAGGGATTTCCATACCCGCATCCGGATATTTCAATATAATTGTTATTCTTATATTTATTCTCACTATTTTCGAATATCTGGATATAATGTCTCAGGGATTGACCCGCTATACACCGCAATCTTTAAGTCTTAATAACCTTATATTTATAAGGCTTATCGCTTGCACATTAACATATATTATCCGTCCGTTTGTAATCCTGATAGAGCTTATTGTACTTGTTCCGGAAAAAAAGGCTCATATATTGTTCACAATTCCCTCCGTGCTTAACGCATTGCTTTTCTTACCGGCTGCATTCGGTGCAAGGTTTGTCTTCTGGATAGACGAATCAAATCACTGGCAGGCAACTCCCTTAAAAAATACAGTTTATATTGTCCAGCTTTTGTATGTTCTGGCATTATTTGTCCTTTCAATCTATCATTTTAAGAAAAAAAATCTTAACTTGAGCATAATATTATCAACTATCGTAGTGCTCTCATTTAGCGTTGCATTTATTGAGAAAAATGATATTATCAGGGGATTAGTAACCCCTGTTTCTGCGATATGCTTTCTGACTTATTATATATACCTGACATCCATATATAAGCAGACTCTTTATGAGCAAATGATAGAAAAAGAAAAACAGCTGGCAAATGACAAAATGGATCTTTTGCGAAGCCGGATCCAGCCACATTTCATATATAATTCAATCAATATAATAAGAACACTTGTAAGAACTGATGAAAAACAGGCAATAGAAACCATAGATGATTTTTCCGATTATCTGAAAGCACATTTTCGAAACATCGAATCAAATGACATGATACCATTTGAGGCAGAGATTGAGAATGTCAAGGCATTCCTGTCATTGGCCGAGGCCGACCATACAAGAGATATCCATATCGTGTATGACCTTAAGGAAACTGATTTCCGAATCCCTCAGCTAAGCCTTGAACCTGTTGTTGAGAATGCTGTCAGACACGGAATAGGTGAAGAAGGCGGAACAATTACCATAAGTTCATTTCAAAGAGATAACTGTTATATCATCCGCACTACGGATACCGGAGGCGGCGAGCATAAAACTTCCGAAAAAGAATCCAATCGTCTGGCAATAGGTATATCCAACACCAGAAAACGTCTTGAGCTTTTGTGTAGCGGACGGCTTGAAGTTAATATTACGCCAAGCGGTACCACCGCAGATATCATCATACCTAAAATCTACTAGAAAGAGAGACTCTTATGAAAATACTTGTAGCAGATGACCACAAATCAATAGTTGACGGAATAATATTAGATCTCAATGAAATCCTTCCGGACGCCACAGTAACCGGAGCTTATAAAACAAGCGAAATAAATAAATTATGTAATAATACCAGGTTTGATATTATCTTTATGGATATAGACATTCCCTCCGCTAACGGAATAACCTTGGCAAAGACAGTACTTGACAGATATCCAAGAACAAACATTATCTATATCACCGGCTATGAGAAATATGCACTTGAAAGCTATGAAACTAATGCCAGTACATTTTTAATAAAACCAATCACCAAAAAAGCCATCGAAAAGGCACTTGATAATCTGCGTTTTCCTGTATCAGACATAACAGATGAGATGATCACAGCGGAATATTCGGGTGAAGGATACATAGGTAAGCGCATACAAAAATACAGGGAAGAGCGCGGCATGAGCAGAAATGAGGTTGCAGAAATGCTTAACGTAACACTCCCCACCGTTCACAGATGGGAAACAGGTGTAAGAATGCCCGACCTGGCAACGATCATGAAGATTGCTAACATTCTTGGTGTTAAACTTGATGAATTGATAGAAACCCACGTTTCTGATACAGACAATTAATTAACAAAAAACAGGGAGAGCATTTAATTACTTTCCCTGTTGATCTATTGCTTTATCACAATAATTTTCCAAATGTTTTCTCAAAGAATATACGGCGTAACCTGATATACATAGTAATTAAGCCAATTAAAATACAACGTATTGGCATGACATCTCCACGACTTGATAGGCTTCTTCGTAGGATCATCATCAGGATAATAATTACACGGAATGTCAGGATTGATCCCCTTATCAAGATCCCTCTTATATTCCTGATCAAGTGTCATAGTGTCATACTCAGGATGACCGGTGACAAATATATTCTTGCCGCCATCTCCTATTATCAGATAAGGACCGGTTATATCACTTTCCGATACAATTTCCAACCTGTCATTTGCAACAATATCTTCTTTTCTCACACCTGTATAACGCGACTGTGGAACAAGGAATGAATCATCAAATCCCCGTACAAGCTCAGTCCTCTTATGAAAGGTATAATGCTTGTATATGCCTGAGAACTTCTTCGGAAGCTCATACTTACGGACTCCATATCTGTAATACAGTCCTGCCTGCGCACCCCAGCATATATGGAGTGTGGAGGTAACATTCTTCTCAGACCAGTCCATTATATCCTTAAGCTCATCCCAATACTCAACATCTTCAAAATCAAGTTTTTCAACAGGCGCACCCGTTATTATCATCCCGTCAAATCTTCTATGCTTGATCTCGTCAAATGTTGTATAGAACTTCTCAAGATGTTTTCTTGCAACATTCTTTGGCTCATATGTACCTGTTCTTATCAGATGAAGGTTGACCTGTAAAGGAGTATTGGCAAGACTTCTGAAAAGCTGAAGTTCCGTATCTTCCTTAAGTGGCATGAGATTAAGGATAACCACCTCAAGCGGTCTTATATCCTGACTCATAGCCCTATCCTCATCCATAACAAATATATTCTCTTCTTCAAGTATTTTCTTAACAGGCAAATCGTTAGCTATCCTGATTGGCATTGATGTCACTCCTATCCTTCTTATAATATCTTTTTTATTATTAATGAACCTTATCAGTTCAGTACATTCTTCTGTATATATCATACATAATGATATGTACAGAAAGAAAATGTATGTCTAAGTTTCATATGTACCTTATAATTATACCACCATGATGCAAGTTTTTACTTAAGCGCTTCCTTAAGCACAGCAAGGTTGCTCTCCATAATCGAATAATACTTCTCTCCGGCCTCAACATCTTTGCTTGTTACTGACTGCATTGAATCTAGAGCAAGAATACTCTGATCCTTGTTACTCGTATTAGCAATTATGCTCTGTGCAATCTTATTGTCTGAATTCTCAATCGTCATTACGTTCTTAAGATTCAATTCATCAACCTTGCCGGCAAGAAATGTTATAGTCTCAAAGCTCGCCTCAGTCTCTGCAGAACATCCGATAAATGCTGCATAATAATCCAAACCGTAATCCTCTGTCAAATATCTGAACGGAAATCTGTCTCCAAAGAGAAGTGTTTTCATCGAAGCACCATCAGCAACATCCTCATACTCTTTATCAAGTTCTGAAAGCTTGGCGACATAAGCATCTTTGTTAGCTTTGTAAATATCTGCATTTTCAGGATCTGCTTTCTCGATAACCTTCTCGATCTCTTCACAAAGAATCTGTGCATTCTTTAAAGAAAGCCAGACATGTTCATCATATTCCGGTCCTTCCTCGTCTTCGCCCTCTTCCTCTTCTTCCTCTCCCTGCATTCCTTCAACAAGTTCTTCTTCTTTGAGCCTTTCTCCTAAAATGTCAAGAAGATTTATAACCATCATATCCTTATTGCCGGCACTCTTTATAACGTCTTCAACCCACTTATCAGACTCTCCTCCAACATATATGAAGATATCACAATTAGATATCTTAACAATATCATCTGATGTCGGTTGATAACTGTGCATATCCACTCCATTATCAAGAAGCAGCGTAAGATCAACCTCCGCTGACTTATCTCCAAAAATTTCTCTTACCCAGTCATATTCCGGAAAAATAGTCGTGATAATCCTGACTTTATCTGATGATGTAGTTATATCATCCTTACTTCCGGCAGTTTTACCACATCCGCATACTATACCTGCAAGCAACACCATCACTGCCGCCAATATTAATGTTTTCTTCATCTATGCTAACCTCCACTATATCATCATCCTTGTGCAAGCTTGATAAAATCATTCTCGGATAAAATTGGTATATTGAGGTCTCTTGCTTTCTTATTCTTAGAGGAAGTTGATGTCACATCATTATTGATGAGATAATCCGTCTTAGCTGAAACAGAACCGGTAACCTTACCACCTAACTTCTCAATGTATTCCTTCAATTCATCGCGATTTGCAAAATGCTCAACGCTTCCTGTCACCACGAATACCTTACCATTAAGAGTCTGAACACCCTTTGCCGTTTCCGTTTCAAATGTTATCTCATTAAGCAGCTGATCCACTAATTCTTTCTTACTATCATCATGGAAGAAATCATAGAATGCTTTTGCAAGCACCTCTCCTATTCCATCGATTGAAGTAAGTTCGGATATATCAGCATTTATTATCTTATCAAAGTCATTATCAAAATGAGATACTATTACCTTCGCATTGGCAAGTCCTATTCCTGTAATCCCAAGACTGTATATAAATTTAGCCATGGTTACTTTTCTGGCTGTATTAACAGACGCAATCAGATTATCATATGACTTTTCTCCAAAGCCCTCCATATTAACAATTACATCCTTGTGTCTGTCAAGATGAAATAGCTCCGGAAGAGTTTTTATAAGACCCATATCAATGAGTTTCTCAAGAGTTGCCTCTGACAGACCATCTATATTCATTGCATTTCTTGACACAAAATGAGCAAATCCCTTAATCTGTTTGGCAGGACAATCAGGATTCGTACAGAAAAGCACCTGCACGCCATTCTCATCCTTTAATGTTGTATCTTTGTTACAAGCCGGACACTTATCCGGTATTACAAGGTTATCGCTGCAGTCAAGATTCTCAGCAACCTGCGGAATTATCATATTAGCCTTATACACGGTTATCCTATCATTTAACCCAAGCCTTAAAGCTCTTAGAATACTTACGTTATGAAGACTCGCACGGCTCACTGTTGTACCTTCAAGTTCAACCGGCTCAAATATCGCTACAGGATTGATAAGTCCGGTTCTTGACGGCGACCACTCAACTTCAAGCAAAGTTGTCTCTGCAAGCTCATCCGCCCATTTAAATGCTATCGAATCTCTTGGAAACTTTGCGGTTGTTCCGAGACTTTTACCATATGCGATATCGTTATATGAAAGCACAAGTCCGTCAGACGGAACATCATGATCTGCAATCTTTTCAGCAAACTCCATAACCTTCTGCTCAATGTTATCTCTGTTGACCACATAATGCTCCACAACCTCAAAGCCTTGCTTTGAAAGCCATGCAAATCGACCTGTAACAGTATTGTCAAACCCGTATTCTTTAATTTGTAATTCGTCAAGTACATCAGCCACCATCGAAAAGGCAAAGAAATTGACATGTCTCTTTGCAGTCACCTCATTGTTGAGCTGCCTTACAGAGCCCGAGCATAAATTTCTCGGATTCTTATACTTCTCCTCAGCCTCAGCAAGCTCCTCATTCATTTTATTAAAATCAGAATATTTTATGACTGCCTCGCCTCTTATAACAAGGTTGCCTTTAAAGGGTATCCTTCTAGGTATATTTTCAAAGGTCTTAGCATTATTAGTGATTACCTCACCAATCTCTCCGTTACCACGCGTCACCGCGTTCATCAGCTCACCGTTTTCATAGGTCAGAACAACGGTAAGTCCGTCAAGTTTCCACGAAAGAACTCCCTCATGCCCTCCAAGCCAGTCAGCAAGTACTGCTACCTCTTTTGTCTTATCAAGAGACAGCATCGGTGATGGATGCTGCTGTTTTGGAAGCTCACTGAGCACTTCATAGCCGACATTGATCGTCGGGCTGTTGGCAAGCACTATGCCGGTTTCTTCCTCAAGCTTAACTAACTCGTCATATAATCTGTCATATTCAAGATTGGACATAATCTCAGTATCCTGCTGATAATATGCCTTTGAAGCCCTATTGAGCAACTCCACCAATTCCTTTAATCTGTTTTCCTTAACCAAATCTTCCATTATATATCTTCTCTTTTCCTCAATTTTCTATATATTTACCGATGTCTATATCTGTCATTTTTCTTATTACGACTTGTATCTTTCTTCCGTCCCTTTCCGGGTTCTGTATTCTTATCACGACCGGTATCTTTCTTCTGCCCCTTTCCGGGTTCTGTATTCTTATTACGACTGATATCTTTCTTCTGCCCCTTTCCGGGTTCTGTATTCTTATCACGACTGGTCTTGTTGGTCTTTCTTACGGCACTTACATCATTCTTAAACGCTTTTTTATCCCCTTCAATCCTTCTCTTAAGCTCATTAAGCTCATCTTCCATAACATCTCTGCTCTCACCCGGCTTTAAGTCTCCAAGCATTATATTGACAACTCTTATCCTTTTAAGTCCAACAACCTTATATCCAAGTTCCTCACACATCCTGCGGATCTGCCTGTTATATCCCTGTGTAAGTATTATAGAAAATGATCTTTCATTTATCCTCTTAATTATGCACGGTTTTGTGACAACCCATACATCCTTGTTAGCATCGAGAATCCTTACGCCCTCCGACATTTTTCTTAAGAATACATCCGTAATCGGATGATTGACCGACACCTCATATTCTTTCTCGTGCCAATTTCGTGCTTTTGAGATCTCATTACACAGATCACCGTCATTGGTAAGAAGAAGGAGTCCTTCTGAGTCCTTGTCGAGTCTGCCTATATACTTGAGCTCCTTGCCAAAATCAAAGTTTGCATATATTCCCGATTCATCTCCACTGTGTGCTGTACAGGAATACCCCTTTGGTTTGTTAAATGCTATCAGTTTAAATGAATTCTCTCTGAAAACCTTAATTCCGTTGGCAATTATCTCATCAGAATCATCAACTTTCATTCCCATTGCCGCAACTTCTCCATTGACAATAACCTTACCGGAAGCAATCCACTCGTCAGCTTTTCTTCTGGATGCTATTCCCGATTCACTTATGTATTTATTAATTCTTACTTTATTATCCATCGTTATCCTCAACACTGGTCATCATTCGTCATATTATCTATAATATCAATAAATTTTTGTATATTTTTATGATTTTCACTTGTAATTTCTGAAAATTTAATATATAATTAAAATGAATGCAACGAGGTGTTCTTACATATAGCAAAGAGCATCTCGTTTTTTTATAAATAACACTATTTTAGAATTATAGGTACAGCGGCAAAGCAACGAATATGCTTTTCGCAAAATTACCTGTTGAAACGCAAAGCAGAAAGGAATGAGCCATATGGATAATATCGACAAAAAGATAATTAACCTACTACAAGACAACGCCAGGCATCCGCTTAAGTTCCTGGCCAGCAAAGTATTCCTGTCATCTCCTGCCGTTTCTGCCAGAATCGATAAACTCGAAAAGGATGGCATTATAACCGGATATCATGCAGAGGTCGATCCTATAATGCTAGGCTATCATGTTATGGCATTCATTAATATGTCTTTAGATCCCAAACAGAAACCACAATTCTATCCTTACATATCTGAATGTCCCAATGTATTAGAATGTAACTGTGTTACCGGTGTATATTCAATGCTTATTAAGGTAGCTTTCCCTAATACGATGGAACTTGATTCATTTGTAAGTGAACTTCAGAAATATGGAAAGACTGAAACACAGATAGTATTTTCGACTCCCGTCAAATCCAGAGGTGTAAGAATTTAATCAGTATCGTAGAATATACATTTTTCTACGAAGCTCGCAGTAAATGCGAGCTTCTACCTGAACAGTTACTCTATCTCTACATTACGACGACTTATAATTTCATAGAAATCCTGTAATGTACTATCTTTATTCACAAGCTTATTATTCTCCTTCTCTACAGATTGAAAAACCTTCTGTATGTCTTCATCTCCTTTGATCTTCGCGATATAATTCTGTGTCTCGTCAGGCAGTGTACTATTAACGATACGATATCCCTGCGCACCGTTAACAATATATAATGTCACTATATCATATGGCTGTGAATTAACTCCGGTAATGTTAAGATTAGACACGACAAATGCTACAACGCTTCCGTCATCAAGTCCTTCCTTGGTATATACAGTAATATTTGAATACTCTGTAATATAATCAGCCTTCTTCTTAAGCACTTCATCACTTGCAAACTCTGAGGAATCCGTCACCATATCCTGAAGTTTCACATTATCGCAGGAGGTAATCGCATTAAAGTATTCCGTAATGAAATTATTAAGATTCTCATCATCATCCTTCTCATAAGGTATCATTGTCTCATGTTCATTAGACACGTCTACTTCTTTCTCTAATACCTCCTGACGTATATCAGCCTCAATACCCTTATTCTTTTTCTCAATAAATGGATTACCTATGAACACATAAGCAAGCACAATACATAATATAAGCAGACTCCAGCCTAGCACAAGCTTAATCTTAGGACTGATATATAATGTATTATTTCTCACCTGTAATTCTGAATCTTTAAAGTGGAATTCCTCATAGGAATCCGACATTTTATCAAATATATTTTTCTTCATAATTATTAGCATCTCCTCATCGAGTTTCTATTCTATCAAAAGAGTTAATAAAATGCAAGCAATTGCCCTGAAACAATATTTTTTGTTTGCTATTTGCCTTCAAATGTAGTATTATAGCATAGGTTTCACAAATGCGTCATCTTTGACACTGATGGAATCATATTATATTAATACCTGCACCAGTAGCTCAGTGGATAGAGCGCCGGCCTCCGGAGCCGGGTGCGTAGGTTCGATTCCTATCTGGTGCATATATAGAACAAAGAGTCGCTCGTGACTCTTTGTTCGCACAAAGCAAGAGCCTGTAACAACATTATCAGTTGTTATCAGGCTCTTTATCTATAAGAACAATGGTCAGGGGTTTGGGACATTGCTCCTATAAGCAAATTATTTGAAGAACGAAATATCATCTGCAAGCTTGCCTGCTACATCCTTAAGACCATCCGCAGATTGTGCCAAAGTCATAATAGTAGCTGAAAGCTCCTGCATAGATGCTGCCGTTTCTTCCGTCGAAGCTGCATTCTGTTCAGATATTGATGACAATGAATTCATTGCATCTATTACTGATAACTTTGCCTCTTCACTTTGAGATGCATCACCACGAATGCTTAATACTCCTTCTACCGTCATGCTTATTGCATCTATCAACGTCTGAATACTATTAACCGTGTTAGTTATTATCTCATGCTGTCTGTCATTGGTAAGCTTAACATCTTCTGCTGTCTCAACTGCTCCCTGAGATTCCTCCATAAGAACCTTCATCTCGTTCATGATCTCTTTGGCTGCTGCAGCAGACTCGTCTGCAAGATTACTTATCTCTTCTGCTACAACCGCAAATCCTCTGCCGGCCTCACCTGCTCTTGCAGCCTCTATTGATGCATTCAATGCTAAGAGGTTAGTCTGTGAAGCAATTGATGTAATCGCTGCAACCTTAGCGCCTATATTACTTACAGCATCACTTGTAGCATTGATACGTTCTGCTATCTCTGTAATCCTCATACTCATATCTTCTGAGCTCTCACGAAGTTCGTCAAGATTCTGAGCTGTACCCTTACTTTCTTCATTCATACTCTCTGTAGTATTCTCAAGAGAGTTCGTACTTGTCATAACATTGGCAACTGCATCCGAAATACGTGTAACATTATCATTGGCATTCTGAATATCCGATGCCTGCTGGAGTGCACCTGATGCAATTCCCGCAACTGCTTCTGCCACTCCATCCGATGTTGAAGATATCTGATCTGCTGTATCTGCGAGTTCCTCAGATGAAGCATTAACAGATTCCACTGCTCCCTTAAGGTGCATGATAATCTCAGCAAGTTTGTCCATAAGATGATTCGTATCTCTGATCATCTGTCCGACTTCATCTCTCTCATCTTCATACTTATTAATTCTGATAAATTCTCCTTCAGCAAGATGTGAAAGGGAATCAGCAACAAGTCCGACACTGTTCTTGATATATGTAATAATTCTCATAGAGAATATGCCGACTGCAACTATAAGTAACAAACATATTATTACCGTTATGATAGATTTCTTTCTAATCTGACTGCTCATACGCTCATCCTGATTCTGAGCATACGCATCGATTATTTCTTCCAGGCTCTTGATACCTGTTCTTGCATCACCAAAAATACTTGCCTGTGCATAGTAATCACCGGTTCCATTGACCGGATCATATATTGAATCCCATGAATTGATATCACCCAATGTTCTGTCTAATATAACATCACAACCATCTGTCTGGTCAGGAATACGAAATGTCTTATACAGATATTCATCTGCCGACATCAATTCATTAATTTCGTTAAGACCGTCCAATACCTGTTGATGATACTCTGTATAATCATTAAGATTACCTGTCTTATATGCCTCCGTACCCGGAAGCTGTAATCTGTCTATTGCCATCTGTGTCTTATGGAAATTGCGATCAACCGTCATCAACTTATCACTTAACTGTTTGATCTGCTCATAATAGACATGTCTGGATTCCTTAAGCGTATTATTCTGTCCGACTCCAACCAAAATTGCAAGAATTATAATCATGATCATCT
Organism: uncultured Clostridia bacterium; assembly: GCA_946186175.1. Taxonomy (GTDB): domain Bacteria; phylum Bacillota; class Clostridia; order Lachnospirales; family Lachnospiraceae; genus CAG-590. Next base: position 21,674 of record CAMHMG010000012.1, read on the forward strand.
GAGGAATACTTGTCAAAAAAAGCTTTCCTCTGATACTTAAATTCTTAAACATATAGGCACGACCCCCTTTAACCCCTAATATACATCTAGTATATTATAAAACGAGAAAAATTTCAATTAAAACTTGACTATTTGTTAATTATAAGTTACTATTCACAGTCAATATAAGTAATGATTAGTATTTCATCGCGCTTGCGTGAACAAATTCTAATCATTACTTATATTGTGACTGCGAAGCAGTAACAATTATAATTCATTGTATTAAATATAATCCAAATAAATATAACAAGGAGAACCCATGAACTGTTATCTGTACGTTAATTCATCTAAATTATCCATTAATCATATTGCTGCAGTCAATGAATATGCAAAGCGTCTCTCACCTTACTGCTTAGTTAGGATCATTGCAGAAAAGAACATTACTCTTCCCAAAGATATATATAAGCCTGATCACAGACTTCTGATCGTAAGAAAAGGAAAGTCAACCCACTCATCAACAGAGCTTGCAGACTATATTAACAAGCTGCAGATAAATGGTATATCATCACTACATATAGCATTCGGAATCAATGAATACTTCGAAACTTCAGATATTATCGCAATTACGCCATCTGATCTCTCAACAGATACTGTCGTTCTTCTCTTTATGGAACAGCTATATCGAAGCTATACTATAATAACAGGAAAAACATATCACAAATGAGATATCTCTTCTAACAGCACTATTCTCATCAGCTGGTGAGGAAATGTCATTTTAGAAAACGACAATTTGACATCAGCTAATTTTTTGACATTATCTGATATGCCAAGCGAACCGCCTATTATATAGGTGATACATTCTTTGCCAAGCTCAGCCGCATTTTCCACTATCTCTTTATGTTTATCAGTTGAATATTCCCTGCCTTCTATACACAAAGCTATTATATAATCGCTTTTTTTGATCCTGGCATACATGGGCTTACACTCATTGTCCAGGAATTTTTCTTTCGAAGCTTCTTTTAGCTTATCGGGTATATTGACATCCGGTATCTCAATTATATCTATTACGTCATTTCTCTTCCTTATCATTTTGAGGAGTCTTTCTATCTCATCCCTATAGAATTGTTCTTTGATCTTACCGACACATATAATCTTGTACTTCATATAAATCCTTCAATTTGCAATGAAAGTCTTAAATATTCGTTATTTTATCGTTACTATTCACAGTAACTCCACATTTGCAAGCCACAAACCATCTGCTAAAGCATATG
>CAMHMG010000013.1 GCA_946186175.1 uncultured Clostridia bacterium
AGTTTAATAAAGGTAGGTGACGAAGCATGAGAGCAATAGGAATTATTTTAGCAGGCGGTAACAGCAGTAGAATGGGAGAGCTTTCAGCAAAACGTGCGGTTGCAGCAATGCCGGTTACCGGAAGTTACAGAGCAATCGACTTCTCCCTGAGTAATATGACTAATTCCCACATTCAGAAGGTTGCTGTATTTACACAGTATAATTCCCGTTCTCTGAATGAACATTTGAACTCATCAAAGTGGTGGGATTTTGGCAGAAAACAGGGTGGTCTCTATGTGTTTACACCTACTATTACATCTACTAACAGCTATTGGTATCAGGGCACGGCTGATGCACTTTATCAGAATATCAGTTTTTTAAAGGAAAGCCATGAACCATATGTAGTTATTGCAAGTGGAGATGGAGTATATAAGCTTGATTATGGTAAAGTATTAGAGCAGCATATCGAAAAGGGTGCGGATATTACAATTGTTACCAAGGATATCAATCCTGAAGAGGATGATGTAAGCCGTTTTGGAGTTGTCAAGACTAACGATGATATGCAGATCATAGACTTTGAGGAGAAACCATTGGTTGCTCAGACTCAGACAGCATCAATAGGGGTATATGTTATCAGAAGACGCCAGCTTATAGAACTTCTTGAAGCATGTGCAAAAGAAGGCAGAACTGATTTTGTTAAGGATATTCTTATCCGATATAAGAGTGTTAAAAAGATGTATGCATATAAGATGGATTCTTATTGGAGAAATATAGGAACTATTGATTCTTATTTCAGAACCAATATGGATTTCCTGAAGAAAGATATCAGAGATTATTTCTTCCGTCAATATCCTGATGTATATTCTAAAGTGGATGATCTTCCACCTGCGAAATATAACTCAGGTGCAGTGGTCAACAACAGTTTGATCGCAAGCGGATGTATTATCAATGGTACTGTTGAGAATTCTGTGATATTTAAGAAGGTATATATTGGTAATAATTGCGTGATACGTAATTCCATAATTCTTAATGACGTGCATATTGGGGATAATTCAGTTGTTGAGAATTGTATTGTGGAGAGTCGGGATACACTTCGTGCGAACACTATTCATACAGCAGATCCGGGACAGATTAAGGTTGTTGTAGAGAAGAATTTTCGATACGGATTGTAGGATCCTTTTCTGGAGAGATAATGTATATTGATGACGGAAAACATATGTAATAGAGTGATGTATGTAGTATCCGATATCATAATTAGTTTGAAATATCAAAGGGGAGTAACAATATGGAGATTACAGATATTAGACTTAAAAAAGTAGCAAAAGAAGGCAAGATGAAAGCGATTGTATCGATTACTTTAGACAATGAATTCGTTGTTCATGATATTAAAGTTATCGAAGGAGAAAAGGGGTTATTTATTGCAATGCCAAGCCGCAAGGCTGCAGATGGGGATTATAGGGATATTGCTCATCCAATCAATCAGGAGGCAAGGGCAAGAATCCAATCATTGATACTTGCAGAATATGAGAAATCAGCTGCAGAGGAGAATGAGACAGTATAGTGTAATTAAGTTTTTTCCGGGTGGGGTTATTTTTTCAAGACTCCCAAGCGGTCATCGATGATTTATCTTTGACCGCTTGGGAGTTTTTTGTATAATAAGAAACTTTGTTTCTTGACTTGTAAGTCAAATTGAGTATAATAACACAATGATTACATAGTAATATATATTGAAGTAATGATATATGTTTATATCTAAAGGAGGTTATTCTTAAATGGCAAGAATCAAAGCGGTTATATTAGCGGCAGGTAAAGGAACAAGAATGAAATCCGAGTTGCCCAAGGTACTTCACAAGGCATGTGGTAAACCAATGGTGGAATATTCGATAGAAGCAGCTCATAGTGCAGGAGCAGATTTTGATGATATTATTCTTGTGGTTGGTCATAAAGCAGAACTAGTTAAAGAAACGGTTGGCGATAAAGTTAAGTATGTAATGCAGGAAGAGCAGTTAGGTACAGGACACGCAGTAAAATGTGCTTCAGACTTTATTGGAAAAGAAGGGATAACTATGGTATTGTGCGGTGATACACCGCTGATCACAGGTAATACTTTAAAGAAGCTCGTAGACACACATATTGCAGAGGGTAACGCAATAACGGTTCTTACTGCAGTAGTAGATGATCCAACCGGCTATGGCCGAATTATTAAAGACAGCTGGGGTAAATTTGTTAAGATAGTTGAACAAAAGGATGCAACCCTTGAAGAACAAAGGGTTGATGAGATCAATTCAGGAATGTATCTGTTTGATTCAGCAGTTCTTTCAGAAGCACTTGATAAGATAACTAATGATAATGCACAGGGTGAGTATTATCTTACAGATACAATTGAAATAGTTAAGTCTGAAAACTTAGGTACTGTTGCAACTATGACAGTTGATGATATCAATGAGATTAAGGGAGTTAATTCTGTTGATCAGCTGGCAGAAGCAGAAGAAATATTGAAACAAAGACTTGGTTAAGCTTGTAATGGTTTATTGGTGATGTTTGATATAATAATAAGTAGATTTAGAAAACGTGAGGAAGCAGGAATGAAACTTATTGTTGGTTTAGGTAATCCGACAGACAAATATGTGGGAACAAGACATAATGTGGGTTTTGATGTAGTAGACAGAATTGCCGATAAGCATGGGATAGGTCTTGATACTATCAAACACAAGGGTGTATATGGTAAGGGTAAAATTGATGGACAGACGGTGATATTACTTAAACCAATGACTTTTATGAATTTAAGCGGTGAGTGTGTGTCGGCGGTTGCCGCCTATTATAAAATAGTACCTGAGGATATAATTGTCGTGTATGACGATATCAATTTGGATGTTGGAAGATTGCGGATCAGGGGAAAGGGCAGTGCAGGCGGGCATAATGGCATTAAGAATATAATTGCTCATCTGCATACGGACGAATTTCCGAGGGTGCGTATAGGAGTAGGAATGAAGCCCAATAAGATGGATCTGGCAGATTATGTTCTTTCACGTTTCTCAGATGAGGAAAAAGAAAAAATGGATACTGGCTACGATAATGCTGTCGGAGCGATAGTGCTGCTTCTGATGGACGAACTTGAAAAAGCCATGAACCAATATAATGGCAAATAGGTAGTTATATGGGCAGGAAAATATTTTCCTGCCCATATATTGTGTTATAATTTAATTGAGTATGATGTTGTCGATCTGCTCATCGCTTGAAAGAACGTAACTGGTTATTTCTGTCGGACTCACAAGGTAGAAATAATCATCGATAAATACTCCACGCACATCCTCTAGATCATACATATAATCGTAATTAATCTTGTATCGTGCAGTCTCGTAAAAACCTTCCTTTGGATCATACGAAAACGTAGAATAGTAATAATTATATGAATAATCACCGGTCTCGTCATACCCCTCCATCTCATAACAGAAACCGAATATGTTCTTTTCCGGATCGATCATTATTGATTTGTGGTTGTATTGAGCGCTGCTGTAGTAAACATTGTGAAGAACTAATCTGTCAGCTTCAACAACATTTGTCGGATCTTCAATATTGAACATGGAAAGCTTCAATCCGTCTAAGTTCTGGGTATAAGGATCCCTTTCTTCGCCAATTCCCAAGAGTGTATTATTACCGTAGAAATGCAGGTAGTTGGAAAATCCGGGAATTTTCAATTCTCCTAAGATGGTAGGATTTTCAGGGTCTGAAAAATCAACTGAAAACAGCGGGTCTGTATTTCTGTAGGTAACAAAGTATCCTATATCTCCAAAAAATCTTGCTGAATATATCTGTTCACCGGGTGCAAGACCGGTTATCTTTCCGGTCATTTTCATTTCATTGTCTAATACATAAACAGAATTAATATCCTTTCTGACTGTAATTCCAGGATCGGAAAGAGCAGCGTCTGTCCAAGCATCAAAACTATACCAGGCAAAATTGTTTGCCGGGATTGTTGCAACAATTCTTAAATGATCATTGTATTCGGAAAGTGCGAAAGAATCGTAAAGACGACCGGCAATAACAGCACGATTGCCTATATTCATTGTACCTTTCCTGTATTCAATACGCAGTATTTCTGTTTTTTCTATATCGTCGTAGATAGAACCGTAAAGGTATATCGCATTGTCACTGACATACATCTCGCTGCCGGAACAGCTTATGGATTTGGCATCAGAGAAACTGTTAGCACGGCTTAGATTAAGAGATGTAATGACAAAGGTATTCATATTATCAAGATGTCTGCTGTAAAAGATGTCATCACAATCTATATTTTGATCATTGATATAAGGTATATAACCGGCAAGGTTTTCTTTGCCATCTTTGTAATTACCAAAAATTGTGTTGTCGATGTAGAACCTGCTTACCGTATATAAATGCCCGTCACTAATCCTTGAACTGTCAAAAGTTCCGCTCTGTGACTGAGAGCTGATCTTTCTGATATTACTCTTGTTAGAGATATCATAAATGTCTATAACAGTCTTTGACTCATAATTAAGATAGTAATTATTGCCACTTATCTTTGATGACTTGCCGTAAAGGACAATCAGTCTGTTATTGTATAGATAGAATTCATTTAAAATGCAGTTCGTATCATTTTGAGTGTTAATATCATCAAATAAAGGTATGCTAGATACTTTTGTCAGCTTGCCTTTTGATGCTTTGGTTATAGTAATAAAGGGCTGCTGTGACTGACCGATTGTATAGTAATCTGATCCATGTGCAGTATATATATACTCACCATCGGTTTTCACAATATCGCCTTCATCAACATTTTTTTCCTGAGTATTGGTTGAAGAATAAGATTTGTCACTTGATGATTTGCTGCTTTCTGAATTGGCTATGCCGCTGTCACTTTGAGAGTCTATAGCGGTTGATTCGTTAAGTGTTTCCTCAGCGTCAAATGATCGGAATTCACCTAAAGCTTTTTGTCTGTTTCTGCTTGATTCCAAGTAAGCATAATATACAGTATCGTAGTAGTCATCATAGCTTTCAGGCTTTGAAATGTTACTTGATGATGCCAGATTGTTTTTGATGTTATCCGACTCTTCTGAATCGTCAGCTTCGGCGGCGACATTATCATTTTTTGCCTCATCTTCGTTTTCGGCAGCAGTGTCAGGAGAGGAATCGTCATCAGCATCGGTATCTTCTGATTGAGCATCTTCTTCGTAAGCTTCATCTGCACCTGCTGTTTCCTGTGCGGCTTCATATGTCACGGCTTCATCGGAAGCGCTTTTGTCGCTTGAGTTGTTTTTAAGAAGTGTTAATGCGCCTGAACCGATTATAATAACTCCAAAGCATGCAGCTATTGCAAGCCCTATACGTTTTCTGAATGGTATGACAGAAGATGTATTGTCGATGCTGTCGGTTGCGTGCTCACTGTTATAATCCTGATCTTTGACTTTTTCGTTAAGCATTTTCTCCATATTTGAAGGGGAAATGCTTTCAGGAATCGGCAGATCATTAGCTTCTTTTTCTATGCGGTTGATAATATCCTGCTCGTTCATGCGAAATCCTCCTTTAAATATTGTGACATTTTGTCAAATGCCCTGCTTTTTGACGATCGTATGGTGCCCTCTTTGCTTTTCAAAAAACGTGCTATCTCTCTGCTGTTGTATCCTCCAAAGACAGTGAGAGAAATGATGGTTTTTTCATTATCATTAAGGGCGGAGAAAGCATTTTGAATATCGATATTAGATGCATATGGATGATCATCTTCTTTGAGATTTTCCTCAGGGACGTCTGCATCATTGTTATCACGGTCTTTGATATATGAAGCTATCTGTCTTTTGCATTTTGTGTTAAGAATCTGAAATATCCATGCTTTGAATTTTGCAGGATGTCTCAAGTTTTTAATGCCTGTGAAGGCATCTAAAACAGTTTCGCTTATAACATCTTCAGCATCCTCTTTACTGCCTAACATGTAATAAGCATAGCGGTACATATCTTTATAATAAAGCTCATAAAGCTTGCAAAATGAACCGGTATCTCCGTTTTTTGCAAGCAGGACATGAGCGGTTATCTCATCTTTATTCAAATTAATTCACCTCCTGTACAGTGGTGTGGATATCAATTGATATTTTAAATCTATATATAAGTAGTGTCAATTTTTTTTAAAAGTGTTGCATGCAAAATTAATTGATGAGTATAAAGGCATTTGCTAGTTAATTGTCTTAAGTGAAATATTTTTAGTTTGAAAAAAGTTGCTGATAAGTCATTGGAAGAAAAATACGGAGAGAAATTTGTTATCCACGGAGTATGGGAAGGAAGCCAGGAGATGTTTTTTGCAGACTGTTCACCTGAAGATAATCCGGAAATTGTTTTTAGAGCTGATATTAGAAAAAATGGGGATGGAGTTGTGGCCGATGAATATGCTCAGGGAGTTGTAGCAAAAGAGATTGATGCTTTATTTCAAAATTCCGGATTGTCAGTAAGAATCTGATTTAATTTGCTAAGGATTGTTTTTCCGCTGACGGAATTTTGATCCGGTATCTTTGAAAAGAGCATATCAAAAGAGGCTCTGTCGTTATTTTTGACATAGTATTTTCCTAAAAAGTCATAGGTGGATATGATATCGGTGCCCGTCTGTACCATATATTCCATGATCAATACTGCTTCTTTGGGAAATTCGTCAAATATTTCTGCCGAATACCACTGCAGATTGGAGAACATTTTCCCATAATTCTGATCATAAGCCATAAGTTTGTCCAAATTAGCTACTCCATAGCGTTCTTTGAGTTCTGTATTGGATATTCCGATAAGATTGAGCATCTGCTTGTCAGAGAGATAATTAATCTCTTTGCGATATTTTTCAATCTTTGATTGCTTTTTTTCGTCTTTTAATGTAATATCTATAGGAAGTGTTTCCAGAGGAACTTGAATATATGGCAGATCAGATATATCTTTCTTCCGGACACTGTTTGCATTTTCTTCTCTTTTGAGATAAGATGCTACCGTGACTTTTGCAGAGTCATTTTTACTCTTATTGATGTTGTGGTTAAGTACTGCAACTAGTATTGTAATGACAATTGGAAGGGTGAATGGTCTCATATCCTATTCCTTTCAGAAAAGAGGTGTAATATATATGATGTTTAATTTCAGTAATAAGAAGAAGCAGAGAGTTATCTCAACTGTTATAGCAGTTGTTCTTGTACTTGCTATGGTGATCGGTCTGGTTGTGACATCTGTCGGCTTCTAGAATCATCATCTTTATTAATGATACAAGATGATTAAATAATTGTCAATTTATGATTAAAGAGGATGATTGAAATGAAAAACAGAAAGAAAGCAGCAAGACGTAGGAAATTATTTATAAAGAAAATGATCATAATGATCGCACTGGTCATGCTTGTAGGCGTTGGTGTTTATTATGTATATAATCTGGCTTCAGGCAGCAGCAAGAGCAGTAGTTCTTCAAGTGATAAGATAGCTGCAATTGACAATGATTCAGATACGATATATCAGGGTGTATATCTGGATGATCTGTACGTGGGCGGACTTACCAGGGATGAAGCGACGAAAGAGTATGAAGAATACATCAACGGAATCGATAAGAAAAAGCTCACATTGACAACCAAAGTCGGATCATTTTCAACAACGTTTGCAGATATTGGTATTAATGTTTCAGCTGAGAAAGCGGTCGATGAAGCATTTGGATATGGAAGAAAAGGTAATATCCTTTGTAGATACAAAGAAATCAAGGGCCTTGAAAAAGATAATGCAGTGCTTGTCCCGGTAAAGACTATTGATACGGCTAAGTTAAAGAAATTTATTGAAGAAGGATCTGCTGATATTGTTACAGAACCGAAAAACGCAAGTATTTCAAGAGTTGATAATGAATTTGTGGTAGAGGACGGAGTGGTAGGAACTACTGTAAAGATAGATGACACTATCAAAGAAGTGGAAGAAGTTCTTGCTGACGTATGGAAACAGAAGGATGTCAGCTTAGAGGCGGCTGTGGAGGAGAAACAACCGCAATATACGGCTGATGATTTTGAAAAGATTGACTCCATTTTAGGTACCGGACAGACCAATTATAATTCCGGTAATACAAGCAGGGCACAGAATCTTGCAACAGGAGCAAGTAAGATAAGTGGTACTGTTCTTATGCCGGGTGAACAGTTTTCGGTGTTTAATACCGTGTCTCCATTTACTGAGGAGAACGGATATGCCAATGCAGGACAATATGTCAATGATGAATTGGTGGATGGACTTGGCGGAGGAATATGCCAGGTAAGCACAACTTTATATAATGCGGTTCTTAAAGCTGAATTACAGGTAGATGAGAGATATCCTCATTCTCTTACCGTATCATATGTTCCACTTGGAATGGATGCGGCTATAGCCGGAGATTATATGGATTTTAAGTTTACTAATAGCACAGACTATCCTATATATATAGACGGATATGCCGGAGGCGGAAGTATATCATTTGCCATATACGGACATGAGACAAGACCATCTAACAGAAGTATATATTATGAATCTAAGACTGTAGAAACATATGAGCCGGATAAACCGGAAGAGATTAAAGATGATACATTAGAGGAAGGGAAGACTGTAACAGAGAAAGATGCACATACCGGATATTATGTTGAAGTGTATAAGCATGTATCAGTAGATGGTGAGGAAACTGAATGCGAATTGATTCCTTACGGAAGAAGTAAGTATAACGCCTCTAAGGCAACCATCCGCGTCGGAACCAAGAAGAAGGATAAGGACGACGAGGACGAAGACGAAGATGAGGACGAGGAAGAATCAGGCAAAGATAAGAAGAAAGAAAAGGAAGCAACAACGGAAGCTCCTGCGACAGAAGCGCCGACTACAGAGGCACCAACAACAGAGGCACCGGCTACTGAAGCACCTGCTGAACCGGTTGAACCGGAGGGTAGTGCAGACATTATTTCGAAAGTAAATGATTACGACTATGCTAAGCGCACCTATCGCCTATAGGCTCAGGTTTGCTAAGCGTCGCTGTATACAGAAAGTTACCCAATCAGTCTACGCCCTTATGGGGCTTGACTAGCTCTGCATAACTTCGAACTAAGCGCACCAAGGTGCGCTAAGGTCTCAGTTATCTTGGACTTTCATGATAATACATATATGGTTTTGTTAATAATTGAATTGGAGGATTAGATGTATGAGGACGGGCAAATTGCCGGAGCATACATTCAAACGATCCGTGATCAATGCAATCCGATACAGGAATGAAGAGGTTTCGTTTCGGCCTGCAGTTGGACATGATGGGGCAGTGTTTGGCGATATGGTAACAGCTATGGCCACCACTGCCTTTTATTATACCGGACATGAATTATATGCTTACAACAATGCAATTAATAATGTAATAGCAGCGGGTGGAGAGCCCTTTGCGGCATCGGTGTCGATTATGCTTCCGGAACACAGTGAAGAAGCTCTTCTTAGAAGTATCATGGACTGCCTTGCAAAAAGAGCACTGGCTGATGAGATTGATATTGTAGCGGGAGATACGGGACTTGTTCCTACGGTGTCAAAGCCTACGGTTGTTGTCACAGCTTTTGGCAGGCGGATATTTGATAACAGACATAAGAAAGTTACACAGGGAATGGATATCGTAATGACCAAGTGGACGGGACTTTATGGAGGAGCCATCCTTGCTAAAGAGAAGAAGGAAGAACTTCTTACAAGATATAACGAAACCTACATCGACAAGGCTGCTGCATATATGGAGGATACATCACTTATTTCTGAGTTGAGTGCATTGAAAGATATGATAAATGATAAAGGACCGACTGTATATGCCATGCATGATGTTTCGTTTGGCGGAGTGTTCGGTGCATTATGGCAGATCCTTGAGTCCTGCAATATGGGTACAGTCATTCAGGTGAAAAGATTTCCTATAAAACAGGAGATAGTAGAGGTATGCGAGTTCTTTAATATTAACCCATATATGATGAACGGACAGGGAAGCCTGCTTATCATTACAGATGATGGTGAGAGTTTTGTAAAGATAATGCATGAGCATGGTGTAAATGCAGTAGTGCTTGGACAAACCATCAAGGATAAGAAAAGAGTAGTTACAATAGGTGATGAGGAAAGATTTCTGGTATCGCCAAAGGGAGACATGTTAAATCAGGTGATGTATGGACAGAAGGTTCCTGTTTAGAACAAGTTGCATTATAAAGATAGAGGATTTTGACTATGATCAATATTGTGTTACATGAGCCGGAAATGCCGGCTAATACGGGAAATATAGGAAGGACCTGTGTGGCAGCGGGGGCGAGACTTCACCTTATCGAGCCATTGGGGTTTATATTAAATGATAAGATGGTCAAGCGCGCCGGAATGGATTATTGGGATAAGTTAGAGGTATTCAGGTATGTTAGCTATGAGGATTTTCTGAAAAAGAATCCCGGTGCGAAAATATATATGGCTACAACAAAATCAAAGCAGACCTATACCGACGTGCAATTTGAAGATGATTGTTATATAATGTTTGGAAAAGAGAGTGCCGGTATTCCAGAGGAGATTTTGTTGGACAACAAAGAGAACTGTATAAGGATACCAATGCTTTCCGAAATTCGTTCCCTTAATCTGTCTAATTCCGTAGCCATAGTATTATATGAGGCGCTTAGACAGAATAATTTTATGGATTTAGAGCTTGAAGGCCAATTGCATCACTATGAGTGGTGAGAGGAAAACAATATGAACAAACGAACATTACGTGTTTTGGAGTATTATAAAATAATAGAACAGCTTACTTCTCATGCAACAACGCCGTCGGGAAAACGTATGTGTGAACGACTAAAGCCCATGACGGATATTGTGACTATAGAGAAGGAGCAGGAAGAGACGTCAGATGCACTTGCCAGAGTATATCAACAGGGAAGTGTGTCTTTTTCCGGTGTCTATCCGATAGGTGAAGCTGTTAAGCGTGCAGAGGTTGGAGCTTCACTTTCGATACGGGAGCTTATTGATGTTTCAAAGCTTCTTAAGGTTGCAGAGCATGCCAAACAGTACGGAGAAATGGCGGAGAGTAAGGATGAAGAGGGAGTGACGGGAAGGAAGGATTCCCTGACCGGATATTTTGACAGTCTCCTTCCGCTTGAACATTTATCAAGAGAGATCAACAGATGTATTTTGTCTGAGGATGAGATTGCAGATGATGCATCCGCCGGACTTAAGAACATCAGACGTGAGATGAAACAGGTAAATAGTAAGGTACATGATATTTTAAGCCAGATAGTCTCAAAGCAGGACAATCAGACAATGTTACAGGATGCGATCGTAACTATGAGAAACGGAAGATACTGTATCCCGGTAAAATCGGAATATAAGGGTCAGTTTCCGGGAATGGTTCACGACCAGTCCGGAACGGGTTCAACATTTTTCATTGAGCCTATGGCGGTTGTCAATCTTAATAACGAACTCAAAGAATTAGAGATTAATGAGGCAATAGAGATAGAAAGAATACTTGCGGCTCTTTCGGAGCAGGTTGCCATATACAAGGACTCACTTATATCGGACTATGAGCTGCTGACGCGACTTGATTTCATATTTGCAAAGGCATTGTTTGCTAAGTCTTATGACGGAAGTATGCCTACATTTAATGAAGAAGGGAAAGTAGAGATCAAGCAGGGAAGACATCCGCTTTTGGAAAAGCACAAAGTGGTTCCGATAGATTTAAGACTCGGTGATGATTTCACTATGCTGATAATCACAGGCCCGAATACGGGCGGAAAGACAGTGTCATTAAAGACACTGGGAATATTCACACTTATGGGACAGTCAGGACTTCATATACCTGCATTTCAGGGCTCAAAGCTTGCTGTGTTTGAGGATGTGTTTGCGGATATAGGGGATGAGCAGAGTATCGAACAAAGTCTTTCGACTTTTTCATCGCATATGACCAATATTGTATATATAATGAAGCATGCGACGGATAAGACACTTGTGTTGTTTGACGAGTTGGGAGGAGGAACTGATCCGGTAGAGGGATCGGCTCTTGCAATCTCCATACTTAACAATCTGCATAACAGAAATATAAGATGTATGGCTACAACTCATTACAGTGAATTAAAGACATTTGCCATGACAACTGAAAAAATCGAGAATGCCTGCTGTGAGTTTGATGTTGATACACTTTCTCCGACATATCATTTACTGATAGGAATACCCGGTAAGTCTAATGCTTTTGCTATTGCAAGGAAATTGGGATTGGATGATGAGGTAATAAATGCAGCAAAAGACCAGATAGACAGCAGTACCGTTGATATGGAAACGCTGCTTGCTGACATAGAGAATTCTAAGAAGGCTATCCTTGCCGAACAGGCTGAGATAGAGGCGTCGAAGGCTGATATTGTGAAACTCAAAGAACGCCTTGCATCTAAGAATGAACATATCGAACAGAGAAAGCAGGATATCTTAAGAAACGCAAGACAACAGGCAGAGGAAATCTTAACTGATGCGAAAGCATTTGCGGATGAATCTATCAGAAAGTATAATAAATGGGGCAAAAATGGTAACGTCACCAACAGTGAGATGGAGAAAGAGCGAGACCGCGTAAGAGGTAAACTAAATTCGGTCAAGGACTCCATGACAGAGAAAAAGGTAAACAGGAAGTCCAATGCTAAGGCTTCGGATTTTCATCTTGGTGATTCGGTGCACCTTATAAGTATGAATGCTGATGGAATCGTAAGGTCACTTCCTAATCACAAAGGCGAGATTACGGTTCAGATGGGAATCTTACAGAGTACAGTTAAGATCAGTGACGTGGAGATAGTTAGAGAAGACTTCGGGAAAAAGAAGGACCGCAATAATGGTAATGGACAGAGTGCGTACTATCATGGTAGTATGGGTAAGGGCAGAACGATCAAACCGGAAATCAACCTTTTGGGACTTACTGTTGACGAGGCGATAATGGAGTTAGATAAATATCTTGATGATGCATGCCTGTCTCATCTTAATTCTGTAAGAATCGTGCATGGAAAGGGCACGGGAGCATTGAGAAAGGGCGTTCACGAATATCTGAAAAAGCAGTCATATGTGAAATCGTTTCGCTTGGGAGAATTTGGTGAAGGTGATGCAGGAGTCACCATTGTAGAGTTGTGATCGTGTTGTTATATGCTTGCGAAATTCTTTATTACACATATTTAGTTGTAGATATTATATAGTATATGTTAGCTAGTTGCGAAACTAATTGAAAAGAGTATATGAGTTTCACAAGTACTGGTGTTATGTTTATCGGAGGGGAACTATGGATAAAAAAAGAATCCTGATTGTTGATGATGACGAAAATATTGCAGAGCTTATATCGCTCTACCTTATCAAGGAATGCTTTGATACTGAGATAGCAGAAAATGGCGAGGAGGCTCTTGCCAAATTCAAGAGTTACAAACCGCATTTAATTCTGCTTGATATTATGCTTCCCGGAATAGATGGTTATGATGTGTGCAGAGAAATCAGAAAAAGCAGTAATGTTCCTATTATAATGTTGTCTGCAAAGGGTGAAGTGTTTGATAAGGTGTTAGGTCTTAAGATCGGGGCCGACGATTATATGGTTAAACCATTTGATTCTAATGAGTTGGTCGCAAGAGTTCAGGCGATACTCAGAAGAGTCAAAGATATGGAAGAGGAGATTTTAACCAGCGAAGATAAGGAAGAGGTTGTTAATTTCGAGGGCCTTTCTGTTAATCTGACCAGTTATTCGGTAATATACAATGACGAGCCTATTGAAATGCCGCCTAAAGAGCTTGAACTGTTGTATTTTATGGCAAGTCGGCCTAATCAGGTGTTTACAAGGGAACAGCTCCTTGATAAAATATGGGGCTATGATTATGTGGGTGACACAAGAACAGTGGATGTTCATGTGAAAAGAATTCGAGAAAAGATCAAAGATGAAAATAATTGGTCAATTGCAACGGTTTGGGGTATAGGTTACAAATTCGAGGTGAAGTAGATAAATGAACATTAAGAGTAACTTCTTAGATAAGCTTATAGTTGGAATTGTTTTTCTTTTGATAGTAGTTTTTTTGATAGTGGTCAGTTATACTACTTATGCTACCAAAAGAACGCTTGTCCAGGAAAAACAGGATATTCTTGCAAATGAAGCACAATTACTTTCCCAACAGACTATAGTATCCTATATTAGTGGCAATATGGAGCTTGATTATCTGCAGATAAAATTAGATGAGTTTGAAGATACACTTAAGACAAAAGCGTGGTACTGCGATGAGGTGGGAAGAATAATTGCAGTTTCGTATCCTAAAAATTATGATAAACTTCCGGATTACATTTATCAGTTAGATGATGACTTAAGTCTCAGAACAGGTTTTACCATGACAGGTAATTTCTACAAGGCATTCGACAATACTATGATAAGTGTAGGTATTCCGATTCTGGTCAATGATAGAAGAAAGGGCTTTTTGGTGTTACATACATCCCTGACGGAACTTGACACCACACAGAAGGATATCCTGGAGATTCTGTATATGCCCTTTGTTGTAATGATTTTCGTGGTTGTTCTTATTCTTTTTTATATGTCCGGATCTATACTTAGACCTATATCTAAGATAAGTGCGACTGCAAGGGAATATGCCAAGGGTAATTTTGATGCTACAACAGGTGTTCACAGAAAGGATGAAATAGGTGAGCTTTCTGATTCGCTGGAATATATGGCGGCAGAGCTTAGTAAACTTGATGTATATCGTAAGAACTTTATCGCTAATATTTCTCACGATTTCAGATCACCTCTTACATCAATTAAGGGATATATTTTAGCAATGTTAGATGGAACGATACCGCCTGAGAAATACAACAGATATCTGGGCGTGGTATTAAATGAAGCGAATCGTCTTACAAAGCTTACGGAAGGAATACTTGAGCTTAATGATTTTGACACAAAAGGACCGATTCTTCAAATGTCTGATTTTGATGTGGTGGATGTTATCCGTCTGACAAGGAATACTGTTGAGATGTTGTGTGATAAGAAGAATATAGATCTTCGAATTAATTCAACAGCGAACAATACTATTGTTCGTGCTGATAGAATGAAAATAGGTCAGGTGATATATAATCTGATCGATAACGCAATAAAGTTCAGCCCTCAGAATGGTACCATAACAGCTTCAGTTACAAATAAAAATGATAAGGTTTTTGTTTCTATCAAGGATGAAGGGCCCGGAATACCTAAGGAGAAAGTTAATAAGGTATTTGACAGATTTTATAAAGTGGATAAATCGAGAGGTAAAGACAAGAAGGGAAGCGGACTGGGGCTGACGATCACGAAAGAAATCATAAAAGCTCATGGTGAGAATATAGATTTAATAAGTACAGAGGGAGCCGGGAGTGAGTTCATTTTCTCATTGCCGCTAAGCCCGAAAGAGTAGGAGGATTATATATATGCGTTTTGTTGCAGAACTTAGAGATGGAGATATGGTATCATCAATCTATCTGTGCAAAAATAAAAGAACATTACAGACTAAGGCAGGTAAGAATTATTATTCTATGCAGCTTCATGATAAGACCGGAGTCGTTGACGGTAAGGTATGGGATATCAATAACGGAATAGAACATTTTGATTCAATGGATTATATTCAGGTGGATGCCCAGGTTATAAGTTTTCAGGGTTCGCTCCAGCTTAACATCAGAAGGATAAGAAAAGCCAAAGAAGGCGAATATGATCCTAGAGATTATATGCCATATTCAAAGAAGAATATTGATGAAATGTATAAAGAAATGACAGACATGATAGGGTCTGTTAAGGAACCGCATTTATCAAAACTTTTGCAGATGGTATTTATGGAGGATAAGGATTTCGTTAACAGATTCAAGCTTCATTCAGCTGCAAAGACCATGCATCATAATTTTGCCGGAGGATTATTAGAACATAGTCTGTCAGTTGCAAAGATGTGTGATTTTTACGCTGCCAATTATCCATTCATTAACCGAGATCTTCTTATCAGTGCTGCGCTTTTGCATGATATAGGGAAGATGGATGAGATTTCGGCTTTTCCGGAAAATGACTACACGGATGAGGGACAGCTCATTGGTCATATTGTAAAAGGTGTAATGATTGTTGAGGAAAAGATTAAGGAGATAGAAGGATTTCCACCAAAATTATCCACTGAGTTAAAACACTGTATATTATCGCATCATGGAGAATTAGAGTTTGGCTCACCTAAAAAGCCGGCACTTATTGAAGCAGTGGCATTATCTTTTGCAGATAATACGGATGCAAAACTTGAAGGATTTGTTGAATTGTTGGATGGAGCAGGCAAACAGAATACTGAATGGTTAGGATTTAATAAAATGTTTGATTCTAATGTCAGAGCAACTTCGAAATAAGTAAAAAGTATTAGGTAATTGCGAAACTCATATAAAATTACATAGAGTTTCGCAATTACCTATATATAAAGTGTAAGAGTGAGGAATTATCAGATGGATAGCTTATATAGTCCGTTTCGTGAATCTGAGTTATATAAACTGTATGAGGAAGCATCAAAGGAAGGTAAGTTCCCCTTAGAGGTGTCGGGAACCGATGGCTATGCAAGGTATTATGTCATGGATTGCATCTCAAAAGATCAGAAAAAGCTTATCGTTACCTACAGTGAAGACAGAGCTAAAGAGATATGTGAAGCATTTCATTTTTTTGATAGAAATACATTGTATTACCCTGCTAAGGATGCTCTTTTTTACAGTGCAGATATTCACGGACACGCAATATTAGCTGAGAGAATGGAAGTTATTAAGGCAATTATTGAGGATAAGCAGAGTACTATTGTCGTGTCCTTAGATGCATTACTTAATAAAGTAGTGCCTCTTCAAGAAGTTAAGAAAAATATTATAGAATTTCATGTCGGAGACAGTCTTAGTATTGATGATATTAAGAAGACTCTTGTATCTGTGGGATATGAGAGAGAAGACTGGGTTGATGGTGTGGGACAGTTTGCTATAAGGGGAGGTATCTTAGATATCTTCCCTATAAGTAGTGACTGTCCTTATCGTATTGAGTTTTGGGGAGAGGATATTGACAGCATAAGAAGCTTTGATGTAGAGAGCCAGAGGAGCATAGAGAATGTTGATGAGTTATCGATATATCCTGCTTCAGAGATGATATTGGATGAGGCTAGAATAGAAAAGGGTATCAAGAAGATTGAAAAAGAGCATAAGAAATATGCAAAGAAGTTAAAGGAATCCTTTAAGACTGAGGAATATGCAAGGCTCAATCGTGCAGTAGAGCAGCTTAAGGAAGAGCTGTCTTACTTTCACAGTGCGATGGGAATTGATGGCTACATTGGATCATTCTATGATGAACTTACAAGCTTCCTGTTATATATGCCCGAGGATACCATTATAATGGTAGATGATCCGGCTAAGGTAATAGCTCGCGGCGAGGTGTGTAGAGCTGAGTTTGAGGAAAGTATGTCCGGAAGGCTTGAGGGAGGTTATATACTGCCAAGCCAGACAGATGTATTGTTTGATTATTCTGAGATACTATTAAAGATTGGAAGACGAAAGACGGTATGCTTTAGCATATTGGGTGAGAAGAACGACTATCTTATTTCGATGACACAATTCGATTTATTAAGCAAGTCTGTGCCATCTTATCATCATAGTATGGAGATGCTTGTTAAGGATATTGAAGAGTGGAAAAAGAGAGATTGTTCAATTCTCCTGTTTTCTCCTTCTTCTACAAGGGGAAAAAGATTAGCTTCAGATCTTATGGATCAGAATATAACCTGTTTCTATTCGGAAGACAAGGGGCGTGTACTTGATAAAAGGGAATTGATGATAACCACAGGAAGATTAAAATCAGGCTTTTATATTCCCGATCTTAAGTTTGTTGTAATAACAGAGGGCGATATATTCGGCCAGAGAAAGACAAGGCTTAGAATGAAAAGAAAGCCCTTATATACGGGTGAGAAGATCAAAAGCTTTGACGATCTTAATGTTGGAGATTATGTAGTTCATGAAAGGCATGGACTTGGCATTTACAAAGGTATTGAAAAGATTGAAGTAGATAAAGCAAGCAAAGATTATATCTGTATTGAATATAGCGGCGGTTCTAAGCTATACATTCTTGTGTCGCAGCTTGAAATGATTCAGAAGTATTCTTCAAAAGAGGGAAGGAAACCAAAGCTTAATAAGCTTGGAGGAACTGAGTGGGAGAAAACCAAGTCTAAGGTTAGAAGTAAGGTTAATTCTATAGCTAAGGAGCTTGTGGAATTATATGCGATAAGACAATCCACGCAAGGATATGCTTTTTCCGAAGATACTTTGTGGCAGCGGGAATTTGAGGAGATGTTCCCCTATGAAGAGACAGAAGATCAGCTTCATGCAATAGAGGACACCAAAAAGGATATGGAGAGCACAAAGATAATGGATCGCTTAATCTGCGGAGATGTCGGGTATGGCAAAACGGAGATAGCGATAAGGGCGGCATTTAAGGCTGTGCAGGATGGCAAACAGGTTGCATATCTTGTGCCTACAACAATACTGGCACAACAGCATTTCAATACTTTTTCTGAAAGAATGGCAGATTTTCCGATCAAGGTTGGTATGATGTCAAGATTCCTATCACAGAAGGAGCAGAAAAAGAACCTTGAAGATCTTAAAAAAGGTCAGCTCGATATAATTATAGGGACTCACAGACTGTTATCGAAGGATATGGATTACAGGAATCTTGGACTTTTGATAATTGATGAGGAACAGCGATTTGGAGTGACTCATAAGGAAAAGATTAAACAGATGAAGAAAAATATAGATGTGCTCACCTTGACAGCTACGCCTATACCAAGAACTCTTCATATGAGTCTTATAGGTATTCGAGATATGAGTCTGTTAGAAGAGCCTCCTGTGGATAGAAAGGCTATACAGACATATGTGCTTGAGTATAATCCGGAGCTTGTCAAGGAGGCAATTTCAAGGGAGTTAAAGAGGGGCGGGCAGGTCTATTATGTCTATAACCGTGTTAATACGATTGCGGATATAACAGCAGACCTAGTCAAAATGATGCCCGATGTCAGGATCGCATTTGCTCACGGTCAGATGAAGGAGAGAGAACTTGAGGATGTGATGTATGCATTTATCAACAAGGAGATAGATGTATTGGTCACAACCACAATAATAGAAACGGGTCTGGATATTGCCAATGTTAATACAATGATCATACATGATGCAGATAATTTAGGTTTGTCTCAGTTATACCAGCTGCGAGGCCGTGTCGGCAGGTCTGACAGAACAGCTTATGCATTTCTAATGTATAAAAGAGATAAGATGTTGAAAGAAACTGCTGAGAAAAGGCTTAAGGCTATTCGTGAATTCACCGATCTTGGCTCAGGATATAAGATATCCATGAGAGATCTCGAGATTCGCGGTGCCGGTAATATTTTGGGTATGGAGCAGTCAGGTCAGATGGAGGCTGTCGGATATGATCTGTATTGTAAAATGTTAAATGATGCTATTATGGAACAAAAGGGTGAGAATAAAGGGCGGGATTATGAAACCAGTATCGAGCTGCCAATAGATGCATATATCCCTTCGTCTTATGTGAAAAATGAAATGATAAAGCTTGAACTCTATAAGCGTATATCAGGAGTATGGAACAAAGATGATTATGAAGATATGTTGGATGAGTTGATGGACCGTTTTGGTGAGCCGCCAAAGCCTGTTATGAATCTGTTGACTATTGCAATGATCAAGGCTAAGGCACATGAGGCATTTATAACTTCCATTACCTACAAAAATGATCAGGTAAGGATTGAAATGGCTGATGATGTTAAGATTAAGGTGGAATTACTAGAGCCGCTTATAGTAAAATACATGAATAATATACGGATTGTTGCCGGTGAGAAATCAGGCTTTGTCGTAGATCTGCAAAAGAAGAGTATTGATAATTTCATTGATCAGTTAGAGGGTATAGTGGAAGATATAGATGGTCTTATTGACAGGAACTAGACAATGATAGTAATATAAAAATATTATTTTAGGGTCTGTTTATGGTTTCTATATGAAATACAATAATAATATACACATTGAGGCTTTAATTTTTATATTATGGTGAATAAGGATAGGGAGGCTTAGACGTGAAGAACCAATATAAAAAAATACTCTTATGTTTTATGATTGGTGTGTTAAGTCTTTGTACTGCTTGCGGAAGCAGGAAGAATGACGAGGATCAGAAACGTGTGGTGTATCATTTTGGAGATAATGATATAACATATGGAGAATATTATATCTATGCAAGGACTGTATATGAAGATTACAGTAAAGCTTATGGTAATGGTGTATGGAATCTCGAGCTTAGTGTCGGGGATGAGATTAGAACCGTCAGGGATATGACTATAGAGGATATAATAGAAGATATTAACAGAGTTAAGGTGCTGGTCTCACATGCTGAAGATTATGATATAGCATTAAGTGATACGGAAAAAGAGGATATAGAGAATAAGGCTGAGGATTTCTATAAGGGTCTGACAGATAAAGATATAGAAGAAGCAGAAATATCTAAAGATATTGTTTTGAATGTTATGACTGAGAATGTTATTGCGTCTAAGGTATATGCTCAGGTGCTATCTGACTATGATTTCGAGATATCGGATGAAGAGGCTAGAATGATAACATTTTATGATATGGTCTTTGAATGTTATGAGTTGGAAAAGGACGGTTCGGTCAAAGAATATACGCCTGAGAAAAAAGCGGTTCAATTGGAGAAAGCTAATGAAGCTCTTGCATCTCTTGCCGAGGAAGAAGGTACATCATTTAAAGACATTGCAGATAAATACCATCTTCAATATTCTTCTGAGTATACTATGTCGAAATCAGAATTGATCGATGAGTATGGAGAAAGTGTTGCCAATAATATATTATCTCTTTCTGATGGAGAGGTTAGTGTGGTCGTTGAGACTCAATACGGTTATCATTTGTTCAAAATGATAAAGTCTAACAATGATGAGCTTACTAAGGACAATAAGAGGCAGATAATAATATCAAAACAGAAAGAGTATTTCAATGGCGTATATGAGGATTGGGTAAAACATTATGATTCACATTTTAATATAGAAAAAAGTGTTGATTATGAACTTGCCGGACAATTTCCGTTTGAAAAAACAGATAAGCAGTAATAGAAAAAGTAGTTGTATATATGAAAGTAACACTCATTGTAAAAATGCCGGGAAGTGTAATATACGCTTCCCGGCTATTCCTATGCTATGCTCAACTATAAATTCTTGAATATTATGATATGGGTGTTATGAGTATCTTTTGACACTTAATGATATACGAGTTGCTACATTACTTCGTAATTCCCGCAATGTATATCTTGTTACTATTCACAGTACTCCTCACACAAGCCACGAACCATCTGCTTAAGCATATGTCGCAACTAAAGTTGCTTATGTTCGTGGCTGTGTGTGGAGTTCCTGTTTCACAGTTACGATATCCTTTACGATAAGCACGCGGTTGTGCAAGCACACCGCTGTACTTATTGTAAAGAATATCTACTGTGAATAGTAACTATATCGTTACATATTCTGAGCCTGTTTCATCATATCCTGATACCAGTCTGTTCCTGCTGCTGCAAAGCTGAATATGAGACCGGCTGTTGCAATAACAAGACCTACTATAGACAGAACAAGACCAACTGTAGCCGGTGAGGGACGCTTGCCTTCTGCGTCTTTGGGCTGTACGCAATAGAAGATAATTCCAAGTATTCCAAAGATCATTCCAATGATTCCACAGCAGCATGTAAGAATGCTTATTATACCCATAACGAGAGAGGCAATTGCAAATCCTTTAGAAATTTCCTCCTGTCCACCACCGTATGGAGAGGTATAGCTTGTGTTGTAATTATTGCTGACTGTTGAACTTCCCTCAACAGCACCGCCAAAAACTTCCTGATGAGAGGTTGTAGAAGATGTTTGACTTGCTGAGGTATTTTCTGAAGAACCGCCTGACATTGTATTGTCAGGTTTAAGTGAAAATGCAGAGGTGGTCGAAGTTGTACCTGTTGTTGATGGTGTGGGTTCAACTGAGGTGCCTGTTGAAACAAAAGTTTCAGCAGAAGATGAAGTCTCGACAGTGGTATCTGTTGAACCGGTTTCCTGTGGCCTATCTGCTCCATATTCGCCTTCCTTAGGTGCATCATAGCTTAATGGGCTCTTATTTTCATCCATAATTGTTGTTTCTCCTTTTTAATTGGTATATTATAGTATTGATATAATAACATTAAATGTGACAAAATGCAAAAAGAACATGAGAGGTTTTTTAACCATGGATAAAAAGATACTTTTTAGAGATTATATAATTGCTAATTTGGCTGGCGGGTTAGGCTCGCTGTCTATGTTCTTCATAATTATGATGCAGGAAACAGGAAAGCTTCCTAAGTTTCCCTGTACTTTTTTATATGCAACTCATATGTATTGCCCGGGTTGTGGAGGTACCAGGGCATTGATGGCTTTATTAAAGGGGCATATAATTACATCAGTCTGCTACAATCCAGCTGTATTATTTGGTGTCGGACTAATACTCTATTATGAGATAACGGTTTTGATGACAATATTTACTAAGAAGGATAAAGTGTATTATACCAAAAGCATGCTGCCTGTAATTATATATGTAAGCATTGTTTTGATATTTGCCGTTATAAGGGATATTCTGCTTGCAGGTTTTGGAATAGATATGTTAAACTCATGAAGCTATGGATGACTATTCGATATAAATAAGGATGGA
>CAMHMG010000014.1 GCA_946186175.1 uncultured Clostridia bacterium
CTATAATTATATTGAAGCTTAAAAATGATCAAAAAGATACATATTATGTAGCTGACGATATTCTTTATAAAGAAGATACTTTAGATATTGAAGACCTTGAAGCAGACGTAACCTTAAAAACATACACCCCCAGTAAAGACTATTATAATATTGACAATGATGACGATAAATATGAGATAAAACTTGAAACTAAAACTTTTTCTCTCCCTCTTGACAATGAAGATAACTTCACAATAACAACCAATGTTGAGAAAGTACGTACTAAAGTTGCAAATAATCAGGTAATATCTGCAAAACTGACTTATGCAGAAGAAATAAAAAATGAAACAGATAAACAACAAACAAATAATATAACTATAGAGTCAACTAATAATCCCAAAGTAAATATTATTAAGCCAACACAAAAAACAAAAATTACCGGTATTAAAGTCAAACTGAAAAATAAAGACAAAAAATACTATGTTGATAATGGTTTGGTAGACAAAAACAAAACCTTAAATGATTCTGATATTGAACTATTCGGAATATACGAAACATACTACGTTACCGATTTCGCACAATATGATTCTTTTTCAAAAGAAGAGAAAGCTTTATCTTTGTCTTCTCCTGACTATAAACTCACAACAAATGTCGAAACAGTAAGAAAACTCGTTGGAAAAAAAGAAATAACTGCTACACTCACCTATAAAGATGAATACAAAAACGATATATTAATACAGACTATAGACAATGCCACTGTTTCTGAGGCAAAAATCAGTGATCCTGATACAACAATGGAAGCAACAACTGCAAAAGTGAACATATTACCACCTTTACCAATAGATGGAACCGTCACTATAACTCCTCAGAATTTTGGCGCTGATGAAACTGATATAATTTCTGATAAAACGGCAATTCAGGGTGCACTGGATCTTGCGTGTGATGACTACAACTTACTTGTCTTCTTTCCTGAAGGCAAATATTATACAGGCGGTAATCTATTCATACATTCTAATACAACATTAAAACTTGATGAAAATGCTACAATAATCAGAAACTCTAATAGTGATCCGGGAGTTCCGGCAGGAACAACCAATCGTCTTGGAGTAAATAAAAACATGTTTAAAATTGCGCCTTACAACTCTACTGTTGCTAACAAACAAGGCGGATATGACAACGGTTCTAATATTATTATTGAAGGTGGTACTTTTGATGGCGGTAAAGTATCCGTTTCAATTGATCCAACCAACCTTATCAATCTTGGACATGCATCTGATATTATAATCAGAAATGCTACATTTAAGAATTGCTATGGAAACCACCTCATAGAGCTTGTTGCAGTACAAAATGCAGAAATATACGGATGCACCTTTACCGGCTTTAGATATATCAATGTCGATATAACAGACAGCACCGGAAAGATAGTTAACCATGCTGATCCAAAAGGCAATGTGGCTGAAGCAGTTCAGATTGATGTTGCACATAAAACCGGCAAAACAGCATGGACATCCACTTATTTAACGGACGATACTCCCTGCAATAATATTAGTATTCATGATAATACATTTAATGACTATCCTGTTGCAATCGGAAATCATCATTCATTAAATAAGCATCATCACAATAATATTACGATTTTCAACAACACGATAACTTCAACAAAAAAGAAAAACAGCGGAATCAGACTTTACGGATGTGATAATTCCAGTGTCACCTTCAATACTGTATCCAACTGTACAAACGGAATCGTTGCCAGCGCAAGTAACAATTTTATTATATCCAATAATAAAATCAACAATACAACCAATGGAATAAAGAACATTGAAGCATCCTCAGGTCAGATTATATCTAACACAATTACAAATCCTTCAAGTCTGGGAATAAGTGTTTATGGTTCAGATACTTTCTCAAGCACAATAAGGGATAATCACATAAAAAACAGTCAAAAAGATGGTATTATTATTTATTCAGATGCTGTATGTGAAAACTTAACTAATAATAATATATCAAATTGTGATGGATGTGGTATTAAAGTATATGATAATGGAGAAGCAACAACTCTTACCTCCAACACTATTAATTCATGTAAGGTGAATGGAATTGAGATATACAAATTCGCTTCTGTTCCTACACTTTCCAAAAACACTATTAAATCATGTAAGTCAAATGGAATTGCCATATATGGTGACGCTTCCGTCTCAAAACTTAACGATAATTCAATAAAAACATGTACAGCAAATGGAATTAAAATATATGAATCTGCTTCTATTCCTACAATACAAAATAATACTATAACATCATGTCAGGCAAACGGAATTGAAATATACAAATCCGCTTCTGTCCCTACATTAATAAAGAACTCTATCAAAAACTGTAAAGGAACCGGAATTTATTTACATTCCTCAGCTGTTTCAAATACAATTAATAATAACAAGATTTCAAACTGCAACACATATGGTATATGTATCTCTGAAAAAGCGTCTGTTAAAACTTTATCTTATAATACAATTAACAAGACTAAAAATAATGGTATTTACATTAAAAATAACAAAATAAAAGTCAAATTAAAATCAAATAAACTGACAAAGGTTGCAAAAAATGCCATCAAAATTGACAGTAAATTTTCAAAAAAGAAAAAGCAAAAGTACACCTTTGCACCAAAAGTTACAGACTTAAATCTGGCAGAGGGAATGATAAACACACACGCAGCACATCTTAAAAAAATCAAATTTAAAATTGGCGGAAAAACATATACCAGGACTACCAAAACAAAAGACTATACCTTTTACTTCAATAAAAATATTAAACAAAGCGGCTCAGCAACCATTACCTTTACTGACAAAAACAAGAATACCGTAACACGAGTAGTTAACATCAAATAATCTACCAAATAGTAAAAATAATAGCTATGGGTATATTCCCATAGCCATTATTTTTTAAGTCTTTTATCAATCTAACAATAATTTAAAGACATGCTCTCAATTTTTACATTATCTTTTCCCATAGAGCAATAATCTCATCCCGGTTCTGAACTTAAGCGCTAATCTTACCGGTTTACTGCCCAGTAATTTATTCTGTTCTTTAATAAGACGTTTATTATCTTTTATGATTTCTTCCAGTTCATCATTCTTAGTTATCAGTTTCTCTCTTTTCTGTTTGAATACCGTTAGACTGCTTGATTTTTCTTTCAACTTATCACTTGTAACTTTAAGTTTATAAGTAACAAAATCCTCTGGTTGAAGTTCACACATATTTTTATAATCTTCGTACATCCATTCTCTGTGATAATATGTTTTATCATGGTCTCCTATCCCAAACTTAATAAACGTATTATTCAACAGATATTCATATATTAATTTATAATCATCAAATTTTTTCTGTAATGATAACGCAACCAATGCTCCGCTAAGCGCTCTATTCACAAAGCTTTGTTCTACATCTCCCGAATAGTCAGGTTTCTCTTTGAGATCATTCCATACAGCCTCATAGGAATGAATTGCGCACAACGGATCTTTTCCGGCAGTATCAGTAAGACTCGTTGATGTAGCGATCCTGTATAACATAAGTTTATCACTTACTGTTGAAATCCTTTTTGCATAATAATATGCCATCAAGACAAAATAGGTGTCATTCGCCTGTCTTCGAGCCTCAAATTGAAGATTGTGCTCTAATATAAATGATCTCAGATAAAACTTATTCCATGGCACATTTGTAGAAAAATTAAAAATATGCGCCCCCATATCCTGCCTTGAAAACGGTCTTTTTTCCGGAAGAAGCGGTTCATTGAGATATAATGCAGTAAGTATCTCTTTTTTCTTATTATCATCAAATCTGTTAGCAGAACAAACAACTATCTCTGCCTGTGTTCTTTCTGCTTCAATATATAATTTTTCTAATGCATTAATCCTGAATATATCATCAGAATCCCAGAATACAACATATTTACCCTTTGCTTCTGCAAGCCCATTATTACGTGCTACACCTGCATATTGATTTTTCTGATGTATAATTGTAAATCTTGCATCCCTCTTTGCAAATTCATCTAAAATCTCAGACGATCCGTCCGTAGACCCATCATCAACACATATTATTTCTATGTCCTTCAAAGACTGATTAGCTACATCCTGTAAGGTTGTCTGAAGATATTCAGCTACATTATAAACAGGCATAACAACTGATACTTTAGGATTTTCTGACTTTTCCTTAACCAATTCAATTCCTGCCGAACCTTCTCTTCCAAAAACTGATGGTTCCATTATACGCTTATCCAAATCAACTTCCTTAGGAACACGATACTTATCAAGCGCTTCTTTACCAAATACAATGTCCTTAATTCTTTCAGTTGCATGTCCGTCACATGAGGCCATAAACTTCTCTCTGAATGCTATGACTTTATCTCTGTCAAATCTTTCATCGATATGTTTGATATAATCTATCATTTCCTCGTTAGTCTTGCATATCGGTCCCGGAGCTAGTTCAAAATAGTCATAGTAAAAACCTCTCCAGTCAAAGTACTCATCAAGATCATAAGCAAAGAATATCATCGGTCTTTCAAATAAAGAATACTCAAATACAAGTGAAGAATAATCTGATATACATATATCACTTACACACAAAAGCTCATCAATAGCCATTGAATCGGTGAAGTCGTAGGCAAAATCCTTATATCCCTCAGGAATCTCAGGTCTTACTTTAACATTGGGATGATGTTTAAATAATAATAAATATTCATCCGAAAAAGTCTCCGAAAAAGCTTTTACATCAAAACAATCAGGAGATGTTGCCTGAGCAACCCTTCCTCTGAATGTCGGAGCAAATAGAATTATCTTTTTCCCCTTTGCAGCCGGTAAGAGCTTGTATAATTTTTTGTATGCAGCTTTTATAAATGTTCCATCATAAAAGACATCAGTCCTACTGTTACCAACAGCCTGAACAATCCCCTTTTCATCAATATTCATTGCCTCCTCGTAAGCCCATATAACCTCAGGCGAGCTTACCGTAACCAATGAATAATTCTTGTTAAAAGGATACTTTAACATATTACGTCGATTTTCACCAAATATCAGATCAGCAGTGCTCATTCCGAATTTTTTAAACGCTCCACATCCATGCCAAAGCTGGGCTTCAAAAGTCTCACTTCTAAGTGGAACGGAACTTACAACATTAGATGCCTCATTCATAAAAATATATTTTGCATCCGCTATGTCCTTGATCATCTCCTTACAACGCTTTACATGATTAGGTCTTGGAATAAATGAGGTCCTTAGGAAATGTTCATGAACGTCAAAATTATAATTTTCTTTCAGATCACTATAGAGTACCGAAAAGCTGTTGGATATCTTAGGCTGTCTTAATTCGATAAAAACTACCTTATCTTCCTTAACCGGTTGTTTAGAATATTTCTTATATATAGATGGATAGAGAAGCTTTAAAGTGTAATACTTATGCCACTTATTTCTCACTTTAGAGATCATTCTTCTTATGAAACCAACTCCTCTTTTAAAAATATTCTTTTTACTTTCTTGTTCCATATCCATATAATAAATCTCCTCCATAAATCATTTGAGATAAACATCTTCAAAACAATAATAATAGTGAATCCATTATAGTTTCCATTTGTCCTTATAAGCGAAAAACAGGGTATTATACGCCCTGTCTTTCACTAACCCGGATTACTGTATGATCAATACTCAAACTTCTTCTCAAAATATGATTTCAAATCTTCTATCTTAATTCTCTCCTGCTCCATTGAATCTCGATCACGAACTGTTACAGCACCATCTTCCTCAGAATCGAAGTCATAAGTCACACAGAACGGAGTGCCAATCTCATCCTGTCTTCTGTAACGCTTACCGATATTACCTCTGTCATCAAATTCACAGTTGTAATACTTTGAAAGCTCGGTAAATATCTTCTCCGCACCTTCATTTAACTTCTTAGAAAGAGGAAGCACGCCAATCTTAACCGGCGCAATTGCAGGATGAAAATGAAGTACTGTACGAACATCATTTCTCTCTGCATCAAGAACCTCTTCATCATAAGCTTCACAAAGAAATGCAAGAGTTACTCGGTCTGCACCAAGTGACGGCTCAATAACGTATGGTATATATTTTTCTTTTGTCTCATCATCAAAGTACTCCATAGGCTCACCGGAAACATTCTGATGCTGGGTAAGATCGTAATTAGTACGATCCGCAATACCCCAAAGCTCTCCCCAGTCAGTAAACGGAAATGCATACTCAATATCAGTTGTTGCATTACTGTAAAATGACAGTTCTGCTTTATCATGATCACGAAGTCTTAAGCTCTCTTCCTTAATGCCAAGATCAAGCAGCCACTTGTAACAGAAATTTCTCCAGTATTCAAACCACTCAAGATCTGTACCCGGCTTGCAGAAGAACTCTAATTCCATCTGTTCAAACTCTCTGGTACGGAATGTAAAGTTACCCGGAGTAATCTCATTACGGAAAGACTTTCCAACCTGTCCGATTCCGAAAGGAACTTTCTTTCTTGAAGTTCTCTGAACATTCTTGAAGTTGACAAATATACCCTGTGCAGTCTCAGGTCTTAAATAAATTGTTGCTGAAGAATCTTCAGTAACTCCCTGGAAAGTCTTGAACATAAGATTAAACTCTCTGATATCCGTAAAATTATGCTTTCCACACTCAGGACATACAATACCTTTATCAGCAATATAGCGCTGCATCTCTTCATGTGACCATCCATCAACCGAACTTTCAAGTGTTACATTATTCTCTACTGCATAATCCTCTATAAGCTTATCTGCACGATGTCTTGCATGACATTCCTTACAATCCATAAGCGGATCAGAAAAGCTCCCAAGATGTCCTGAAGCAACCCATGTCTGTGGATTCATGAGAATAGCACAGTCAACACCGACATTATATGGATTCTCCTGAATAAACTTTTTCCACCATGCCTTTTTGACATTATTCTTAAGCTCTACACCAAGATTACCGTAATCCCATGTATTAGCCAGTCCTCCGTATATCTCTGATCCCGGATATACAAATCCTCTTGATTTTGCCAAAGCTACAATCTTATCAAATGACTTTTCCATAATTATTTACCTGCCTCTTTTTATTATTCATTATTACAATTTACTTAAACACTATAACGGCGTTTTTATTACCGGAAGTGGTAGCCACTCCATCCTTAACAGTCACCTCATCATTATAATAAAGGATACTGCCCTTTACAACAACATCTGTAGCCTCTGAAATGATCAACACCTTGCCCTTTCCCTCTGCAATGATATCAGAAGGCGCAGCTTTTTTATCCTCAGAAGATGTATAGCTTCCTGTCAATTGTGATTCATCGGTATCGCTAATATCCGTAAGCGAGCACTCTAATAAGTTAAATGCATCGTAGCTTTCGACGTTTTTATAAGATACCACAAGTTTCACATGACTTAAGTCCTCGTAATCAATCGAATTAACTTTAATATCATTACCATAATTACTGTTATAATTATCAACCTGTTCACGAACATAACTTTCAATATCTTCAGGTTTCACCTTGGAATCTTTGAAATCCTCCACTGAAACCTCGACAAAAGATCCATTTCTGTTAACGACCAGAGTATTCTGATCATACTGCTTTGCATAATTGGTACAACCGGTAAGCATACCTATAACAATAACCAAGCCGGCTATCCTCTTAAGCTTTTTCATCATGTACACCTCACCTTTTACATACATTTCATCCATGTATATATCTAATATAATATCATCTATAATGTCAACCCATACATTTTACTAGAGAATCAGTAATATTTCAAGCTAAAGTCGAAAGAATTTCCAATGATTTGAATTTTTTATCAACATGCTCTGTAAAATATTCATTAACCACATGATCAATCTGTGAAAAAACATCATCCTTAACATTAAACGAATACAATTTATTAATTGGTGAGCTCAATATATACTGTATAGTGTAAACAGCTGATTCCGACAAAGAATATCTCTCATATATTATCTTGCCACAATCATCACAGACAAGGCCATTCAATAATTTAACAAAAGAAGAAACATTTTCATTGCCACACTTAACACAGGAAAATGCTGACATCATTTCTCCATCTAACGAAAGAATTTTGAGTTCGAATATCCTTCTGATAAGCTTGTAAGGAATAATCTTTTTTTCAAGTGCCTTTAAACTCATATAGAGCAGATTAAGGATATCCGCATCTCCCACTCCTTCAACGCAAAGATATTCCAATATTTCACACAGATATGAACCATAGCAGATTCCGTCTATATCGTTTTTGACATCAGAAAAGTATTCCCTGATATCTCCACCGGCAAAACGATATGCATCGTATCCCTCATACACAAAAAATGTACCATAATTAAACGGTTCTGTTATCCCTGAATAAGCACTGTTCATCTTTCTTGCGCCGTTAGCAAAAGCGGTTATCTTACCTCTTTCCTTTGTAAGTATTACAACTCTTTTGTCGTAATCTTTCACAGGATAGCTGCCAAGTATGATTCCCGTCAATTCAACCTTTTCTTTCATCAGATATCACCATTTACATTGTAGCCGTAATTCTTTAACAAAAACTCACTGTCTCTCCAATCTTTTTTAACTTTAACCCAGAGTTTAAGATTGACTTTGGTATCTAATAATTTTTCCATGTCTATCCTTGCCTCACTACCTATCTTTTTAAGCATAGCTCCCTTTTTGCCTATGATGATACCCTTGTGGGAATCCCTCTCACAGATTATCGTTGCATCTATATCTACTATATCGCCATTCTCACGGTCTTTCATTCTTTCGATAACTACAGCTATACCATGTGGAATCTCCTTGTCAAGACTCCTTAATGCTTTCTCTCTTATCATTTCTGCAACTATTGCCCTTTCAGGCTGATCTGTAATGGTATCCTCGTCATAGAACTGCGGACCGGGTTCTAAATACCCAAAAACAGTCTTGATAAGCTCATCGGTATTTCTATTCTTTAACGCAGATACAGGTACAATCTCCTTGAAATCATAGATGTCTTTATATGCATTTATCGCCTCAAAGACTTCACCTTCAGATACGGTATCAGTCTTATTGACCACCAATATAACAGGAGTCTTGACCTTTGCAAGTCTTTCCGCTATATACTGCTCACCTCTTCCGATGTATGTAGTAGGCTCGACGAGCCACAAGATGACATCCACTTCGTTCAAAGTATTCTCAGCAGCCATCAGCATATATTCTCCAAGCTTATTCTTAGCCCTGTTAATTCCGGGTGTATCAAGAAACACAATCTGCCCCTCCGCACAGGTATAAACTGTCTGAATCCTGTTTCTGGTAGTCTGCGCCTTGTTGCTCGTAATTGCGATCTTTTGTCCGATCAAATGATTCATAAGAGTTGACTTACCTACATTGGGTCTGCCAATTATTGTTACAAAGCCTGATTTAAAATCTGACATTTTCCTCTCCTTTTTTATATCATCCAATTTGAGCAATTGTGAAACTCATTAGTTCAGTATATCACTCTGTGCATATTTTATATTATCCATAAGCAGACCCGTCGCACCCGCCGGTACTTATACACCGTATCGGGGTGTATTAGTACCGCTGCGCGTGCGACGGAGTGAGAACGTATCTGCGTTGGATATATAATATGCACAAATAAGAAAACACAAACCAGAGTTTCGCAATTGTCAAATCACCTAATTAGGATATTTATGCAAGTGTTCTTACTTCCTTAAACAGTCCCGCCTCTTTTGATATAACATCCTCATTTCCAAGTGCCGCAATCTTATTTTCTTTGATTATCGCTTCTATATAAGGAGCAAGTGCTCTAATCGCATCCACATCACATGAAAGGATCTCATCCCTGTCTTTTTGAAGCTGCTCATTATCTATTCCTAACAGATGGCAGGTAAAGCAATAGTTTCCCTCTCCGGAAGGTGACATAGGCTTATCTAATTTTGCAACTGCACCTATGATATACTTCAACATATCGCGATCGGAAACCTCAAAATTTCTGACATAATCAGCAGCGCCCTTATAAACATCAAAAGTTCTCGAAAGATTCGGATCCCTATATGAGGTGAAGTAGCTTTCACCGGTTCTGTTAAAGCTGCACATACAGCCATAAGCTCCACCTGAAACTCTGACATTTAACCACAGATAATCATAAGAAAAAATAACCTGAAGTACTGAAAGAGCTCCTGTATAATCAAAACCAGCCTTTCTGAAACTGCCGCCCATAGCAGCATACTGAACTTTGCCTGCTGTCTTGAAACCTTCATTTTTTGCAATTATGTCAATGATCTGTTCACCTTCATCAGATGTATCACTGTTTAATCTTTCTCCAAGATTATCTAAAGCATTCTCCAATACAAGTTTTACATCCTCTGTTCCGGTATAAGAAATTATAAGGTTATGCGGTTTTGCAAGCGCATGAAGTGCAGCTTTAAGATTCTTACATATTCCCTCATAAGCTTCATCAAAATTCTTGTTAATAGCCTCTATAAACTCATAAAAACCAATACCCTCCATCATATCTTTGAGATATGCGCCTTTTGACACATAAGACAACACTCGCTCAGACATAGACACATGACCGCTATCCATAATGCCCATCTTAAGCTGTGAAGATATTTCAGCGATTATCTCCTTAAGTCGTTTTTTATTGGTTATATCAGATTCAAACATAATCTCTTCCATAAGAGCTAAAGTATCAGGAAGATTAGCAAGCAATGTCTTGGTCTTTGCTGAAAAATATATATTATTCCCTTCTTTATCAGAATGAGAACTAAAGGCGTATGTTGTAAATCCAATACCACCTGATATTATATCTATTTCACTCGCGAGCTCACCATATGAACGCTTTGCAGTATCTACTTCTTTGTAAATATTGGAAAGCAGAACTACATAAGGAAGTAACGCAATCGGAACCTTGTCAAGCTTAAAATAATAACCGACATAAGCTATACCATTGGTAGGAATCTCATTTTGAACAACCTTAATTCCACTTATATCGTATTCCTTATTCCTTATCTTAAATGCTTCCTTACCAATATCCTCACGCTTAAGCATCGGAATCTTTTCAAGTTCTTCTTTTGTTGATGGCTCTGCCTGGTATGCAAGGAGTTCTTTTGTCTCGGCCACAAGCTTGTCTATCTCTTCTCGTGTAAGACTTTCCTTATAGGCCTTAAGTTTATCTGCAACAAGCTTTTCATTTTTCTGATTTAATCCCTTCTTCGGAACACACCTAACTATTGTTTTATGAGTATTATTAAGAAGATATTCATTTATCAGGGATGTATAATAGTCAGTGCCTATCTGCGATTTCAAGAACTCAATCTCTTCGTTATACTTTAAATAATTGAATGGACTGTTATCATCATAGAGCCAGCTGTTAAATACATTGAGTCCATACATAAGTCCCTTTGGATACCTTCCGTAGTTTGCTTCCTTAAGCTTAAACTCAAAATGATTGATTGCGCCCTTAAGCACCTTTTCGTCAAAACCGTTTTTGATAATATCTGACAAGGTTTCATTTATCACATCTACAAACTTACTCTTTGCATCTTTATCACAGCCCTTTGCAACAATCGAGTACATAGGCTGTCTGACACTCTCCTCATATGAACTGAACACATCATTGCTTATGCCGGCATCTACTAAAGCCTTCTTAATCGGTGCACCGGGTACGTCGATAAGAGCATAATCTAGTACAGTAAATGCAAGGTCTAGTTTTCTGTCAATACTATTACCAACCACAACATTATAACTTAAATACGTATTATCCTCTTCGCTGTCAGCATCAGACAACGGATATTCTACGCAGATATCCTTAGCGCTGTCGAATGCCGCCTGCTCCTTAATCTTAGAATCCACTTCCAGATAATCATATTTTGACAAATACTCCTCATCTATGAAAGCAAGCTCCTTACAGACATCTACATCTCCATAAAGATAAATGTAGCAGTTTGACGGATGATAATACTTTCTGTGGAAATCAAGAAATTCTTCGTAAGTAAGATCAGGAATGCTTACCGGATCTCCGCCCGAATCTGCGCCATAGGTATTATCCGGAAATAACGATCTTTGAATCTCCTGCATAAGCATCTGCTCCGGCGATGAATATGCACCCTTCATCTCATTATAAACAACACCGTTATATGTCAGCTCATCTTCAGCATTTTCAAGATGATAATGCCAGCCCTCCTGTTTTAATATTTTTTCATTTTTATAGGTATTAGGATTAAATACCGCATCCAAATACACCTCCATCAGATTATGGTAGTCCTTGTCATTGACTGATGCGATCGGATATACAGTCTTGTCAGGATATGTCATCGCGTTTAAAAATGTATTAAGAGAACCCTTTGCAAGTTCAACAAACGGATCCTTTGCCGGGAATTTTGCAGACCCGCAAAGTACAGAGTGCTCCGTTATATGTGCAACACCCGTATCATTAGTAGGTGGTGTACGAAATCCTATATAGAATACTTTATTCTTGTCATCATTCTTGACATACAGCACTCTGGCCTTAGTCCTATCATGCTCTAACAGATATGCCGTACCGTTGATCTCCGTAATATTTTCTTCTTTGATTAATGAATAATTCTTTATGTTCAAAGCCTTACCTCCTAATATAATTCTTAGCTTTTAATATTCGTGAATAGCAAAGTAAATACGATATTCTATATTCTACCTAAACAGTTACATTATCTCCATATAAATAAAAAGTATAACATCTCTTCACTAAAATGTCATTAAAAAAACAAAGAAAAAAACGCCGGTATATAACCGACGTCCTGTAGTAGCGAAGGGGGGATTCGAACCCTCGACACCACGGGTATGAACCGTGTGCTCTAGCCAACTGAGCTACCTCGCCAAAAACGACTATGCTAAGCTCCTCCTTCGCTTCAAGCCCGGACTCGCTAAGCGTCGCTGTATACAGAAGCTTATCCAATCAGCCGTCGCCTTAGGCTAGGCTTCTTGGAGCTTCATAGTAAATGGAACCTACAGGGCTCGAACCTGTGACCCTCTGCTTGTAAGGCAGATGCTCTCCCAGCTGAGCTAAGATTCCATATGTCATTTGACACAAGTGATAGTATATTCAAAAAAGAGCAAAATGTCAAGTGTTATTTTAAAAAAAATAAAATTTAATTGTTTGCATTCCGAAATTCCACTTTAAAATGTAATAAAAATGTTCCAATATTATAACTTTTAAAAAATTTGTTCAATGATCACCGGCAAAATACATTATAAGATATACAATACCCATAATCAGTAATATCGGAATACCAAATGTTACAAGCACCCAGAATCCAACTTTTATCATAAAATATGCAATTATTATTAATAATATCAAAAAGAATATAAATGCAAGCTTTGAAAGAATTCCACTCAAATCAAAAGATATCGGTTTTTTTTCACGATTATGCCTGACGGTCCTGGTATGTCCGTCTTCCGTATATTCGTAATCAGCATCCCTTTCACCTGTCTGAGCTGCAATTATTGACCTGGCAATAAGTGTCGGTTTTCCTATCTCCTCTATCACGTCATCTACACTTTTGCCATGCGTTACCTCATCATCAATATAATACGAATAATAGCTCAAAGAATCCATCATAACATTTGCAGGAACTTCTCCCGCCAATGCACTTTTTAATTCATCCAAAAACTGTTCTCTGGTCATATTGTCCTCCATCTTATTCAGCTTCTAAAACAAGAACCCTGTACTGTCCACTCTCAAAAGTCTGCCAATTGATACTTGAATATCTTTGACTCCCATCAAAAAGGAATTTCATATCTTCATCATTCTCTTCAAAATTTTCTATGACCGCCTCATATCTGTCATAGCCATGTTTCATCATTTCAGTATATGCCTGTTCTTTATAATCATCAAAATTTGTAAAATATCTGTTATTATACATATAATAATTGTACTGCATATCTGTTGCTTTCGGATAGTCAGCTTTATTCCATGTATGATTATCAGAAAGAATCTCATCGGAAACATTAAAATACGGATGCATGATCTTATCTCCCTGATCAGGCAGGGGATCGTCCCACGTTGCATCTAAATGATACCAATTCTCTCCTAATTTTACAAGGTTCCAAGCATGATCAACCCCATCTGCAGTTCCCACGACCATTTTAGATTCTATGCCTATACAATCAAAAATAAGCTTTATTGCTTCGGCATAACCGTTGCACACTGCATCCTCATCCACCAATGCACCATAGGCTCTGTAAATGTTGCTCTCACTATCCTGATTAGGATTACTGCTATAATGGCAATGTTTTACAATATAATCGTGAACAGCAAGTTCTTTATCAAAGTCTGACATTCCCGGCGTAATAACCGTATTGACCAATCCTTTAACAATTCCATATAATAGTTTTGCCTCCGGCATATCTGTTGATATAGTCTCGTTATTTTTATATGCTTTCAAAACATAATAGTTAATATTACGCTTCATATGTATTTCAACTTTTTGATAGGTATCTCCGATTTCTCCAACCTTCTGATAAGTTGATCCGCTTCCGTATATGCCGTTCAACGCATGATTGATATTATCTATCTCGCTGATATCCATATCTTTTAAGTAAACAATAAATGATTCCCCGCCATCTAATATCTCCTCATCCAATCTCTGTGCAAGGCTTTGAAGATCTGAATACGTATTATCTTTTGTAAACTCTTTATCGGTATATGTCGCAACAGCCTCTGAAACTACCGGAACACGAAAATATGCTAGTCTTACTAAATAGATAAGCGCTGCAACGACTATAGCGAATGAAATTGCTTTTTTCATATTCCCGTCCTTTCAAAATAATAGCACTGGACAATTGCGAATTTTTTTGCCTTTACACATATTGTACAGTTCAAAAGCAGACACGTTTTCACTCTGTCTCCGGCGTAACGGTACATAATGCACCAAAATACGATGCATAAGTACCGACGCCTGCGCCAAGGTCTGCTTATTGAATCTATACAATATGTGCACGGCATATGAAACAACAAATTCTACAATCGTCTACAAGATAATATCATTTCTTTACAAGTCTTGCAAATTATATTTGATATATGTATGATATAAGTATCATTAATCAACAATAGCGGAACTCTATATACGCTTTTCAATTAGTTTCGCAATTACCTAAACACAAAACATATAGATAAGGAGGCCCCCATGAATAATAAAATTCCGATAATATTAGCATCAGCATCACCAAGGCGAAAGGAGCTCTTAGAGCAGGCAGGCTTTTTATTTTCAATCATGCCTTCAAATGCTGAGGAAAAAATGATCGAAGAAGAACCAAATCTGATAGCGGAAAATCTTGCCTTTCAAAAGGCAAATGATATATATCAACAGCTCAAAAAAGAAAACAAAAATGATTTTATAGTAATCGGAGCCGATACGATAGTCCACTATAATGGCGACATTTTGGGCAAACCTGAAGATGAACAGGAAGCATTTGATATGCTCTCGATGCTATCTGATCGCACGCATCAGGTATATACCGGTGTATGTATAATATACAGAGGTAAAGGCAGCAAACAGGTAGAAATATTCAGTGAAAGAACTGATGTAACCTTCTATCCCTTGACCGCTTTTGAAATAAAGGATTATATAGGAACCGGTGATCCGCTTGACAAGGCCGGCGCCTATGGCATACAAGGACCTTTTGCTATTCATGTACGTGAGATAAATGGTGACTATAATAATGTTGTCGGTCTTCCCATAGCCAAATTATATCAGACCATGAAGTCCATGGGGCTGGTATAGGACTACGGTAGATCAGTCTGAGCATATCTATCAATCAGAATCACCAATAAACCGACGGATTGATTCGTTGGCACGCTCGATCTCTTCTTTCAATTCCCGTGCCGATATCACCATACAGTTCTGTCCTCTGGTAATAAGCTGGATCAATCCGTCAGAAGTTGCAACCGTCACCTGATATTCACTTGCTATTTTATGTGTCAACTGTTCTATATATGAATCTGCCGTCTGGGCTTCCTTTGTATAAACCACATGAATATTGTTATAATCAAAGAATTCTCCGACATTTCCTTTAACCTTGTACGCGTCAAATACCAATATAAGTTCACCTTTAACATACGCCTGATAATTACAGAGTATGTCCATCAGCTTAGTTCTGGCACCATCAAGGTTACCGTCAACAAGTTCTTTCAAGTCATCCCATGCATGTACAATATTATATCCATCAACAATAAGGTATTTCGTTCCGTTATTGTTTCTCTCTTTACCTTTATATGACGTATTAAGAGAAGACTTTGTCTTCTTATATACATGTTTTGACGTCCTCTCATTAGCATGCGAGGTTTTATTGATAATAGCCGTTATCTGTTCTTCGTCAATAGAGTAATCAACTACTCCTCTTCCATTTATTGGCTTATAGCTCTTTGTAACCACGCTATCATCATTCAACGCTGATTCGACATGCATGTTATCCTTAACCTCGTACCACGGAACTATCATACCTGCTCCATGACTGCAAAAAACTGAAGAACTTGGATTATCGATATCCGAATCGGGATCATATCCAATATTATCTATCACTTTCTCAGAATTATGGCATACATCATATCCTTTAAATACGCAATTAAGCTTCCCCATACCTTTGGTATAGGAATTAATCTGTATAGAGTAATCTCTCATTGTAGATACCGGCGCAGTTCCGGTAATTATGGCCATGTCTCCGTATATTTCAGGTGGCTCAGACTTTCCATACATCGCTTCAATATCCGTCATAGCCCTGCCAATATTAATGGATGGAATCTCCATTTCAAAATCATAATAAGGCTCTAACAAAACACTTTCTGCCTGCATCAAGCCCTGTCTTACCGCTCTGTAAGTGGCTTGTCTGAAATCACCGCCCTCGGTATGTTTCGTATGAGATCTTCCTCCAACTAAAGTTATGCACATATCCGTTATGGGCGACCCTGTAAGTACACCTATATGCTCTTTCTCCTCAAGATGAGTAATTATCAGATTCTGCCAGTTTTTCGCAAGCATGTCTTCACTTATATCAGTAATAAATGTAAGCCCACTTCCGCGTTTTGCAGGCTCCATTTTTAAATGAACCTCCGCATAATGTCTTAAAGGTTCAAAATGGCCAACTCCTTCCACGATATCAGCAATAGTTTCCCTATATACTATATTACCGTTTCCAAACTTAATATCTATTCCAAAACGGTCTTCCACTTGTCTCTTTATTATCTCAATCTGAACTTCACCCATCATTGTAACTACAGGTGATGATGCTTTATCATCCCAATATACGTGAAGCTCAGGCTCTTCTTCCTCGAGCTCTCTTAGTTTTGCCAACAAAACATTCTTGTCAACACTATCATCTGTTTCAACGGTATATGTTAATACAGGAGTCAATGACGGTGTGTCATTCATCTGCTGATTACCTATTCCATCTCCCGGATGAGTATCTGTAAGACCGGTCATTGCGATAACCTGTCCCGGAAATGCCTCCTGTACAGTCTCAAACTTTTCGCCTGAATATACCCTGATCTGATTAATCTTCTCCTCTTTCTCACCGGTGCTTATCATATCCTTCACTCTGATAACACCCTCTGTTATCTTTGCAAATGACAGACGCTCACCTTTATTATCCTTAGATATTTTAAAAACCTTTGCAGCCGGTGCATTTACATCTTTTCCGCCATTAATATCACTTGTCATATTTGTTAAAATATCAAGAAATTCTTTAACTCCTTCCATCTTAAGAGCTGAACCAAAAAAGCAGGGAAACAGCATCCTTTGCCTGATAAGTTTTATCACATCATCATTTTCTATCACATTTCCGTTAAGGTAGTTCTCCAGCAAGCCTTCATCACATACCGCCACCTGTTCAAAAAATTCTTCGGAACCGTAAGCGGTAAAATCAGCAAAACCATTACCTTTCAGCTTCTTAATCTGTCCCATTACAGCTTCTTTATCCGCACCATCCTGATCCATCTTATTCACA
This sequence comes from uncultured Clostridia bacterium, assembly GCA_946186175.1. GTDB lineage: Bacteria > Bacillota > Clostridia > Lachnospirales > Lachnospiraceae > CAG-590. Next base: position 17,971 of record CAMHMG010000014.1, read on the forward strand.
AAAATAAATGTCGGAACATTATATCTTTCCAATAACTTCCATAGCGTCATTGTATGTCCCGAAACTCCGTCTGCTGCACTTATGACAAGAATTGCATAATCCATGACCCACAATGATCTTTCCATCTCTGCGGAGAAATCAACATGACCCGGAGTGTCTAATATAGTAAAAACCGTATCACCATATTCAATAACAGCCTGTTTTGAAAAGATAGTGATTCCTCGTTCTCTTTCCATTACGTTATTATCCAAAAAAGCATTTTGAAGGTCCACTCTTCCAAGCTTTTTTATCATTCCACTTTCATATAACAATCCTTCCGATAAAGTTGTCTTTCCCGCATCTACATGCGCAAGTATTCCAATTACGATTCTTTTCATGGTTATTTCCTCTGTATATTAATAATCGCTATAGTTACATTAACTTTAACTCTGTATAAATTCTTAAAGCTTATATTTATAAATAATATAATAAAAATAGATTAAATAATTCTTAATTTTTAAATAAAGACTAGTGCGAACAAATGTTTTATGATATACTATATATATGGGTATATTGAATACTTTGATACGATATATATCACATCTGTAAATTTAGTGGGTAGGGTGATACAATGAACGGATTCTTAATATCAATAATGATCGTAGCAGCATTAATGATTATTGCATATTTTGCAGCTGCAATTACAAAGAAACCCAAATTACGTATTCTTTTCTCTGCGTTAATGCTTATACTTATCGCACTTCTAATAATTACGTGGATTTTTAGCATTATAACACATCAGCACTCTATAATACTTCTTATAATGGCAATTGTATTTATTATTCTTCACAGGCTGGCATAGCCATACACTGTAATATTATCTTTATATCTAATCTACAAAGAAAGCATATTATGTCAGTTTACATAATATGCTTTCTTTTTGAGTGATAATAAATACTTTTCTTACCCGATAATACTTTTGCGTTACCATTTATATTTTTATTGACGCACCTTAATATGAACCTCTCTAAGCTGCTGTTCAGTAACTTCCGAAGGTGCACCACACATAAGATCCTGTGCATTACCGTTCATAGGGAATGGAATAACCTCTCTTATATTTTCCTCATTCTTAAGAAGCATAATCATTCGATCAACACCAGGTGCCATACCTGCATGTGGAGGTGCACCAAATTGGAATGCGTTGTAAAGTGCTCCAAACTTCTCCTTAAGATCATCTTCAGTATATCCTGCTATCTCAAATGCTTTAACCATTATATCAAGGTTATGGTTTCGAACAGCTCCTGAAGAAAGCTCAACACCGTTACATACAATATCATATTGATATGCAAGTATCTCTAAAGGATCTTTCTCATTTAATGCCTCTAACCCGCCCTGTGGCATCGAGAACGGATTATGTGTGAATATAATCTTCTTACTCTCCTTATCGTACTCGAACATAGGGAAGTCATTAATATAACAGAAGCGATATGCATTCTTCTCAAGCAGGTCAAGGCGATTAGCTATCTCAGTTCTCAACTGTCCGGCATAAGATGCAGCAAGCTCCTCAACGTCAGCAATAAAGAAGATTGTATCTCCTGCTGTAAGACCTGCAAGATCTCTGATCTCTGTCTTCATATCCTCAGGGATAAACTTATCAATAGGTCCCTTATAGCTTAAATCCTCCAATACTTCAAGATATCCAAGTCCACCCATGCCTATAGACTGTGCATATTTGAGTAACTTCTCATGTTGTCCCTTAGAAAGCTTAGCATGAACATTGATGGCTCTCACAGTCTTATCATGGAAAGGCTTAAATGTACATCTTGAGAAGAACTCTGTCACATCAATTATGCGGAGAGGATTTCTAAGATCCGGCTTATCGGTACCAAACTCAAGCATAGCCTGCTTGTAGCTAATAATAGGGAATGGTGTATCTGTGATTGCTGCGCCTTCAGGTGCAAATTTCTTGAAGGTCTCATATAACACCTCTTCACCAACCTTAAATACATCCTCCTGTGTAGCAAAACTCATCTCAAAATCAAGCTGATAGAACTCTCCCGGACTTCTGTCTGCTCTTGCATCCTCATCTCTAAAACATGGTGCTATCTGGAAATACTTATCAAATCCTGACACCATAAGCAACTGCTTATACTGCTGTGGTGCCTGTGGAAGTGCATAGAACTTGCCTTTGAACTTTCTTGAAGGAACAATATAATCTCTTGCGCCCTCAGGAGATGATGCACAAAGGATAGGTGTCTGGATCTCTAAGAATCCCATATCTGTCATCTTCTGTCTTAAGAAGCTTATGACATTAGAACGGAATATCATATTGTCTCTAACCTTAGCATTTCTAAGATCAAGATAACGATACTTAAGTCTTACATCCTCCCTGGTCTCCTTAGATGTCATAACTTCAAACGGAAGCTGACGATATACCTTTCCAAGAATCTCAACCTTCTTAGCCTCTAACTCAATAGTGCCTGTAGGAATCTTTGGATTATATGTCTCCTCGTCCCTGTGTTCAATTATACCTGATACACTGATACAGTCCTCTCTTGCCAATCCGTCAAGAAGAGAGGTGTCACGCATTACAATCTGCATAACTCCATACATATCTCTAAGGTCAATAAATGAAACTCCTCCGTGATCTCGTATATTCTCGATCCAGCCTGCAAGAGTAAGCTCTGCGCCGACATCCTGCTCACTTACGTTATCAAGGGTTCGATTACGATAAATATTATTCGTGTTCATAACATTCTCCTTTTCCTAATAAATATACTTAGGTAATTGCGAAACTCGATTTTCATTTCTTGTGTTGTGTATTTTGCATAGCCCCATAACAGACACGCTTTCGCTCTGTCTCCGTCGTAGTGGTACTAAATTCGCACGTTGTGCTCATATAAGTACCAACGACTGCGTCAAGGTCTGCTTATGGTTGCTATACAAAATGCACAACTCATATACACTTTTCAATAAGTTTCTATGTTTTGCCTCTGTGCATATTGCATAGTTCAAAAGCAGACACGTTTTCACTCTGTCTCCGGCGTAACGGTACATAATGCACCAAAGTACGGTGCATAAGTACCGACGCCTGCGCCAAGTTCTGCATATTGAAGCTATACAATATGCACAAGGCGTTATCATGAATCTAAGAGCTTCGCAATTAACTAATAAAATATACAAGAAGCCCGCCCCAAGCGAACATTCTCATGTTCACTCAGGACGGGCATATATACATTTCCCGCGGTACCACCTGAATTACCGTTCTTTATGATTATTATAACAATAATCTATAACGGTCTCTCATCGGTTAAATAAACCTTACTGATAACGGTCAGTCTCCGGCGCACCTACTTATTATCTGTTCAGATTGCAGCTGTTAAAGTGTTATTCACAAAGATTCATTCTGCAGGATTCTCACTATCTCCTGCTCACTGTGAGCGATAATCCAGGTTACTTCTCTTCGTCATAGCCTTTAATATATAAACGATAATATTATATATTATACGTTTTTTATTGTCAACCAAAGATTTCAAAAGCCGTATCGATAACTACGCGTTTTTGCGATACGGCTTTCAACCTTGTTACCTATAAACTTTGTTTAATCATTTAAGGTACTTATTCATCTGTTTATTGCTCCATGTTCCATCGTCTATACGCACAAGAAGTCTTGTGTAATAAGTCTTTCCGTTCTGTGTAATCTCTGCTGTAAGATGTACCCAGCCTTTCTTCTTACCAACGATAGTACATGTTGCAGTCTTACCTTTTCTCTTGATCTTGCCAATTTTTAATGACTTAGCTTCCTTCTTGCTGGCAACATAGAACTTAACTTTAGCATCTGTTGCAACCTTAGTAAACTTAATCTTAGTATTCTTACCCTTAACTATACGCTTATATACGTTAAATTCAGGAAGCTCTCCTGAGGTCTTAACAAGACCCTTTGTCTTTAAATTAAAGTTTTTAGAGGTTCCCTTGTATTGCTTAAGAACCTTGATATCAACTACTACTTTGTACTCGGCACCATTCTGGATAATCGTACATGTCACCTGAGTCTTTCCTGTCTTCTTAGGTGTAATAAGTACATCACCATTTTTCTGTTGCTTGATCTTGACTACTGATTTAGCTTTCTTACCCTTTGCTGTAATCTTAGAAGAAACCTGTGCATAATCAGAGATACCCTTGAGATTAACAGTAAATGTATTCTTCTTCTTAAGTACTATCTCCTTATACATTGAGAACAAAGGAGGATTCTTAACAAGTGTTGTCTCATCATAATCAAGAATTGATACATTGAATTTCTGTTCCGTTCCATCTGCATAAGTTAATACTGCAGGATATGTTCCCTTTGTTAAAGTTGCAAGATAATCT
>CAMHMG010000015.1 GCA_946186175.1 uncultured Clostridia bacterium
ATTATATAAATTTATATATAATCGTAGACAAGTGGTTTTTGACATAATATAATCCACAATCATAACTTAAAAGGAGGTGGAAATAATAACTCCACAGTTGATTTTGATCATGCCTGTTTTACTGAGATGTCTATACACAGATATGAAAAAGGGCAAGATTGAAAATAAGGTAATTCTTATAGCTACACTTCTTGGGATTATGCTCAATTATGTGACAGGTGGTTTTGATGCTGTGGTTGAGGGCGTTAAAATGGCAGGCATTATTATAGCGCTCCTTTATGCTTTATTTCTGATTAAAGGATTGGGCGCTGGAGATATCAAGCTTTTATCACTTATTGGATTGCTGTTTCCAAAGCATGCATTTATGATAACTGCGCTATCATTCATACTTGCAGCAGCGTTAGCCCTTATAAGAATTATCATAAGATTATTAAAAAAGGAAAAAGCATTGGTGAGAGGAGAAACCATACATTTTTCTATACCGATTGCTTTGGCCTGTATATTGGTGGTGATTGTTAAAGAAGTAATATGAACACAGTTAAAATTGGTGTTATGGATAAAGAGGTGCGTTATGTGGAGAGGCTTAGCGCATATCTTTATCACTATGGCAACTGTATATGGAATGTTTCCGCATTTACAGAAGATGACGTGCTTGACCGGTATATGGAGGATAAAAGAATTGATCTGCTGATTTCTACCAGCTTAGAAATGGTTGAGTATTACCAAAGACTATATCCGGACAGACTATATGTGTTTTTGGCTAATGAGGATGGAAAGATAAAAATACGTGGGCAGAAAATCTATGTGATATATCGATATCAGAGCGCAAGAATTATAGGAGAGTACATAAAAGATATTGTTGATTATAAAGGTCTTTTGTCAAAGACCGGTAAGGTTAGCGCGATCATGTATTCTCCTGTTGGAAGATGCGGAAAAACAATGCTGGCAAAACAGTTTATAAATGAAGCTTTAAGTGATAAATGGCTGTATGTCGGTATGGAGGATTATGGAGGTGTTGCGGCTGAAGGTAATCTTGGAGATGATTTTATATACTACCTGAAAGAGAGACGGAATAAGGAGATCAAAGAAATAATAGAAGCAAGCGGTGGATATATTTCATCACCGTTCTCTCTTTTTGATGTAAGGAGAATTGAGAGGGAGGATATTGAATGGTTTCTCGAACTGTTTGAAGAGATAAGTATGTATCGGGGAGTTTTGCTGGACATGGGTAACATGATAATAAATAACTATGAAATAATGCTTCCGGTTGATCACGTCATTGTGCCATATTTGAATAATCCGGTGTCGCTGGATAAAAGAAAACAGTTTGAAGAACTGATAGAAGTTTATGAACTTCATGAAATAAAGGAGAGGATGGATTTTATTGATATGAGTAACGATACTTCGCCTATAGAGGAATTGAGACAAATACTTGAATGATTTGTGGGGGATATATGAACAAATTAAAAAAAGAGAAAATATATCTGCAGGACAGGCTTTTTTCAAGGCTTGGGGGACAGGGCAATATTACTGACGATGAGATTAAGAGTCTGATCGAAGAGGAGATTCTTGAACGGAGCAGGCAGGTGTATATGACAGTTGATGACAAACGTCAACTTAAAAAAGAATTGTTTGATGTATTCCGAAGATTAGATATTCTATCAGGTTTTTTGGAGGATGAGGATGTTTCGGAGATAATGATCAATGGGTATCGCCACATTTTTATAGAAAAGAAAGGAAAACTGTATAAGGCAGAAGAAACATTTTCTTCTGAGGAGAGACTAAGGAGTGTCATCCAACAGATAGTGAGCAGCTGTAATCGGATTGTAAACGAGACTAATCCTATCGTTGATGCAAGACTGTCGGACGGATCAAGAGTTAATGTGTGTCTTCCGCCGGTAGCTCTTGACGGGGCAACCATGACGATAAGAAAGTTTCCGAAGGAATTTTTTACCATGGACAAATTGATTGAGATGGGGTCGATTACAGGTGAGTGTGCTGAATTTTTAAGAAAGCTGGTTGTGGCGGGCTATAACATTTTCATCAGTGGAGGAACGGGAAGTGGTAAAACAACATTTTTGAACGTATTGTCTAATTATATTCCTCCGACAGATCGTGTGATTACAATCGAAGACGCGGCGGAGCTTCAGATAAGGGATATACCTAATCTTGTAAGGCTTGAGACAAGAAATGCCAATGTTGAAGGGGAAAATGCAGTTACAATGTCGGCTCTTATCAAGGCTGCGCTTAGGATGAGGCCGACACGGATTATAGTTGGTGAGGTCAGGGATGCTGCTGCGATGGATATGATGAATTCCATGCTAACCGGGCACGATGGGAGTTTAAGTACCGGACATGGAAACTCGGCTAAAGAGATGATGCTTAGGTTAGAAACGATGATATTGATGGGGTATGACATGCCCGTTGCAGCTATACGACAGCAGTTATGTGCCGCAATTGATATAGTAATTCATCTTGGAAGACTTAGAGACAATTCGAGACGGGTACTTGAGGTTTGCGAGGTTATGAGGGTTGAAGGTGAAGAGATAGTATTATCTCCTATATATGAGTTTAGAGAGAAGGGGGAAAAGGACGGAATGATTAAAGGAAAGCTGGAGAAAGTCGGCGAGCTTCAAAGTACAGACAAGCTTGCGAGGAAGGGAATTTGTATTTAGAAAAAGGAGATAAGGAAACGTGACGGATTATAGGAAATATTGTTTTACATGGAAGGATTGGGGCCAATATCTTCTTCGAATTGTTATTAAAGGGGTTGTTATCGGATATTTGTTTTATGATTCGCTAAAGATGAGTGTATTGTGTATTCCTTTCTTTCTGATGGATTATAGAAGCATGAAGGAGGATAAGCTTAAAGCACAGAAGAGGGAATTGACAATGCAGTTTAGATCAATGATGGAGGCATTGGCCACTTCGTTGACTACAGGATATTCATTAGAGAGGGCATTTGCAGATGCAAAACGGGATCTTGCCCTGATATATCAGAATGATGCGATTATTTTTGGAGAACTTGATGAGATTATTAACGGGCTTAAGGTTAATATTCCGATTGAAAAACTGCTTAAAGATTTTGGTGATAGAAGCGGGGTGGAAGATATTGAAAACTTTGCAAATGTTGTTGCTGCGGCAAAGCACGGTGGAGGAAATCTAATTCATATTATAGAAAAAACCGTTAAGAGTATATCTGATAAGATCAGCGCAGAAGAAGAGATGGAGACAATGATATCCGAAAAGAAACTCGAGGAGAAGATAATGATGATAATGCCGTATGGAATATTGTTATATTTGAGAATAAGCAATGAGGGATATTTAGATGTTCTCTACCACAATGTATTTGGAATGCTTCTTATGACTGTATTTTTGGCCGGTGTATATGTGGCTAATATATGGGCTTCTAAGATAATGGAAATACCTGTATGAGTAATGAATGATTGGTTAGAAGGGAGTATGGCAGTTGAATATTCAAATTGTAAACATGGTCATCTATGTATTGGTTATAGCTGTTATTCTGTATTGTTTTTTTGTTAAGGATAAAGACGATCGTAAATGGGTCGTCTATGTTAAAAATCATTTATTTATGTTGGTGTTTGTGCTGGTCATTAATACAATAAGCTTTGCGTTATCCATGAAAGGAAAGAAGTCTGAGATATATATTGAGCGGGAGACTGTAGATGGCAGTGAAGAGGAGTATTCATTTAAGGCAGATATTATGGGTGATAGTTTACCGTTTAAATTGAAGGTTCCGCCTAAGATGCTAAAACCGAAGGAAGTACAGGCTCTTATGGAAGAAGCATTTTCTTATATAGATGATAATTTGAAGGGAGATAATGTTTCTCTTGATAAAGTGGAAAAACCGCTTGATATAGAGCTTGACAGCACAAAATATCCGTTTGATCTTGAGGTCGTTCCAAAGGATTACAGTCTGGTCGGAGATGACGGTGAATTGCGTAACCAAAGAGAACAGTTAGAGGCTGAGGGATATACCGCACAGGATATGGTAACAGGAATTTTAACTGAGGTTAAAATAGTAATGTCGTATGAGGGTGTTACGAAAGAAAAGACTTATTCTATCAAAATATTTCCCAAAGAAGAGGACGATAAGGAAAAACTTCTTTCAGAGATAGAACATTTATATAAACGAAAAGAACAGGAGTCGGTATATGAAGATGGCTTTTTACTTCCTACAAACTATAAGGGTATTGACATCATATCGTTAGATAGCAACGGGATCAGCCCGGATGGGATATTAGTGATTGGAATAATAATTGTTGTATTACTGATAATTCGGGAGGCAGAGAATAAAAAGACAGAAGAAAAGAAGAGAAATAAAGAATTATTACAGGCTTACCCATGGTTTATCAATGAAATGGTGTTAATGCTGGGCGCCGGAATGCAGGTGAGAAATATTTTTTCTCTACTGATAGATAAATATGAACGTCCGGATTATAGAGAGGCTTTGATCAATGAATTAAAGAGATCAAAGCAGGATTTTGACATAGGACTGTCAGAGGGGAAGATATATTACGAGCTTGGAAGAAGGTTGAAACTGCCCTGTTATATAAAACTGCTGGCTATGCTTGAACAAAATGTGACAAAAGGTTCAAGAGGTTTAATGACGGTGTTGGAACAGGAGGAAAGATCTGCGTTAGAAGAACGAATCAATCTGGCAAAGAAGCAAGGCGAGGAGGCGGGCACTAAAATACTTGGACCTATGATCCTTCTCCTGATCATTGTTATGTTGATGATTATGGTCCCTGCATTTATGAGTTTCGCGTGATGCAATGCTTAGACAATTGCGAAACTCATTGAAGGGTGTATATGAGTTGTGCATAGTACATATATCATCCATTTTCAGAACTTGGCGCAGGCGTCGGTACTTAGCGAACACTAAGTGTGAGTTTAGTACCGTTACGCCGTAGACGGAGCGAAAGCGTGTCTGAAATGGAGCTATATACTATGCACAACTCAGAAAAGAGTTCCGTAATTACATAAAGAGACGATGGCTGAAAGGAGGTGATGGGTATGTGTGTATGCAACAAGGCATGGAAGGATTTCTTAAAAGACGAATCCGGTATGGGAGTAGTCGAAATAATATTGATCATAGTTGTACTTATTGCAATGGTGATAATCTTCAAAGAGCAGATAACAAAGCTGGTCAATGATATATGGAAATCTATCAATGATAGTGCCAAGAAAATTTATTAAGTAACTTTAAACAGTTTTTATTAAGAACCATCTGGCATGCAGCCGGATTCTGCAACAAAAATCGCGAATAGGAGATGTGTACTATGAAGAATAAGGGTCAGATTACAGTATTTATGTCATGCATGATCAGTGTGTTGATAATACTGACCTTAACTGCACTTGAGGTTGGAAGAATATACTGTGGAAGAATGAAGATAAGGGCCGTTATTCATAGTGCACAGTCCTGTATTTTAGCGGATTATAACAGGGAGTTGTTTGAGAGGTATCATTTGTTATTTGCTGATCCTACATACGGAACAGGAAGCTACGCTATGGTTGAAGGAAAGTTTCAGGACTATGTGGAAAAGTCGCTAAATGGTGATGCTTCGGTTGGTAAGTTATTTGAGTTTGAAGTGTGTGAGATAGCACTTTGCGGATATAAATCAATTATCGATGATCATATGAAACTGTTGAAAAAACAGATTGCCGATTATGAAAAGGAAGAAGGAGCTGTCAAAAAGGTTGTTGAGGCGGGGAAAAATATGGTGGATTCTTCAAAGGATGTCAAGGAAGCGGCTGAAAAAACATCTAACGGTGCAACGGAAATCCCGATGTCCTCTGGCAATAATGAAGTCAGCGAGGCTGATAATATCAGCAATAGTGAGAAAGATGCTACTGCCAAAAACAGCGCTGATAATGAAAACAAAGAAGAGGTTGAAGATCCGAGAAAGGTATTAAAGGATATGCTCTCAAAAGGTGTGCTTGCACTTTTGCTTCCGACTAATATTGAAGTGTCAAATGAGGAACATGATTTTTCTGATTCACCGTCAGAAACATATACGGAAAACGAGAAGTTTAAAAAGGATACGGATTTTACGGATGTTAATAATATGTTGGATATTCTTAATAATTCGGCAAAAGAGGACAGTACTGTGATTATGGGTATAGGACAGAAGGCTGCGTTTTGTGCGTATGTGGACGACCATTTTTCATATTTCGGCAGTGATAAAGGGTCGGTAATGAAAGGTGAAGTTGAATATATTATTAAAGGGAAAAAGAGCGATTATGACAATCTCGAAGCAGTACTTTCAGATATCATATGGATGCGTATGCCGATCAATTATGTATGTCTACTGAAAGATGTGGAAAAACAAAGCGAGGCATTGACGCTTGCAACGGCGATATGCTCTTCGACAGGAACACTGCCAATGGTTGAGATTGTTAAATATCTGCTATTAGGATGTTGGGCATATGGCGAGTCAATATATGAAGTCAGATTGCTTATGCAGGGTGAAAAATTACCGTATGTTAAAACCTCAATGGAGTGGAACACAGATCTCAAATCGTTAACAAAAACTAATAATACTGTATCTTCATCGGTTGGCATGAGCTATACAGACTATCTGAATATCATGCTTGCCCAAAAAGAGAGTAAGGATATCACTTATGCGAGATTGCTGGATATGATAGAACTAAATCTCAGACAGAAAGATGAAAATTTGTCTATGGTTAATATGTGTGGAGAATTCAAGATACAGGGAAAGATAAGACAATTGCCTAAGCTGTTAAAGAATAATAAAAATTATGATAATGATAGTTCAGTATATGATTATTATTTTCAGGAAAAAATCTCATATTGATATCGTTTGCTAAAAGCTCTTACAGGAAGCATGAACGAACCGTCCAAAAAATAAAAAAGTGTTTGATACCACCTCTCTAAGTAATAAGGCTTTTTGTAAGGGTTTCTAGTAGATGGTATTTACCATGAAAGTCCAAGAAGTCAAGCCATTTATGGCGCAGACTGATTGGGTAACTTTCTGTATACAGAGGCGCTTAGCAAACCTGAGCCTATAGGCGAAAGGTGAGCTTAGCATAGTCGTTTACCATGAAAGTCCAAGAAGTCAAGCCATTTATGGCGCAGACTGATTGGGTAACTTTCTGTATACAGAGGCGCTTAGCAAACCTGAGCCTATAGGCGAAAGGTGAGCTTAGCATAGTCGATTTATAAAAAGGAGAAAGGATATGGAGGGGATAGATGAAGAATAATAGGGGTACGGCAGTAATAGAGGCATGCATTACAATACCATTGTTTCTGTATCTGATGTTATTTGTAATATATGCATATAGGATGTTTTATGTTGATGCACATATTCATCAGTGTATGGCAGAGGCATCAATATATTATGCTCAAAGGTGTTATTTAGAGGATAAGCTGGTTTCCTCAAAAGATGATGATAACAAGGCTATTGTTATTGCGGGGGTTGCAGTAATAAATGCGCAATTTAGGAAATATCTAGGTGATGATCCGTATATAGAGCAGGTGGTTTCCGGCGGCAAAAACGGAATCTTAATAACCGTTATGCCGGATGAAAATGACAAAAAGGTGTTTGTTGCCAGAGCGGGATATATGAACAGAATACAAATCCCTCTGCTATGCAAGCTGTCAATACCTCGTATGGTATGCATCAAGCAGAAGGCTTTCTTAGGGTATGATCCTTCTGATACAAAAAAAGATTTGCTTGATCCTGATGATGTGTATGTGTATATAACACCTAATGAATCAGTCTATCATTTAAGTAGAAGTTGTTCTCATCTTAACAGAACAATTCATGAAAAACCGGGTACAGGTAATGGGATGCCTTGCAGCTTTTGTGGTAAAAAAGATAATAATGGAAAGGTGTATGTGACGGATAGCGGAGATGTATATCATAATGATCGGGAATGTCTAGGGCTTAAGAGGACTGTGATGAAAGTGAAGAAGAACAGTGTTTACGGGCTTGGTCCATGCACAAGATGTGGCAAATAAAGGAGGATGATTATCAATGTCAGAAAACAACAGAGGTAGTGCAATAATTGAAATTACTTTACTCATACCTGTTATATTTTTCAGTGTTTACTTTTATATTATGAGTATGCTGTATATAACAAATAATGGTAAGGCGGCTGATGAGTTGTCTGATCAGTTATATGCAGAGGAAGGCGATGACTCAGTGAATGAGGTTGGTATTGAAACAACTGGAGAAAGGCAAAAGCAGGGTAATATCGAGATTATTAAGTGTAATGATGTTTTTGGAAATTATAATATCAGTTTTGAGTTTAGAAAATGTGCGGATAATCCGGTTAAAAATTTGAGGAGGTGGCAGTTTGTTGCAGACACAATTCGTTAGAGAAAACATGAATCAATATCTTGTTATTGAAAGAGATGGCGCTTGGGAGGACAGCTATGAAGAGAAGTTATTTGGAGTGGCAAAGGTTCCGTATTTTATGCCTTACGATATAAGACAGGTTAACGGTAGTGCAGCTTTTTACTATCATATGAGCTTCAAGACCAGTTTGAAACAAGCTTTTGAGTGTGTAGAATTTACTGTTAAAAAGGTTGATAATATTATCAGAAGTATTGTTGGAGTTCTTGAAACCTGTGACGAATTTCTAGTTGATTCAAGTAACGTACTCTTTGATTCAGAGTATGTTTTTTTTGATGTTGACACAGGACGGCTAAAGTTCTGCTATTATTATGACAAGAGCTATGGAATGACGCTCAAAGAACTTGTGATGGAGATACTTCAGCATATAGATAAAAGGAATGAGCAAGGCTCGGTAAGGCTGCTCAAATTTTATCATTTATTAACTGATCCTGATGTCAGTCCGGACAGACTTAATGCTTTTATTGGTGATAGAAATTCTATAGAGCAGACGGATAATGCTATGGTTAAAAAGGATGAAAATGTTATATTAAAAGAAGAGGTTGATGATGGTTGTCAGGAACGGGAAAAAGAAACAAATAAAGAGTTTGGCAGTAAGAAAAGAAGACGAAAAAAGGTCACTAACATATTGAAAATATTGATGGGAGTAGCGGCAATAGCCGACATAGTATTATTTTTTGGTCTACTGTGTAATATTCTGACTTATGAGAAGATGGGGTATCTGTTTATAGGAATGGCAATACTTATAGGTTTGTTTATTATTTATATGCACTTTGAACCGGAAGAGTCTCCTGACGATATTATGAATGAATATTCGAAATCACTAGAGGATAGTAAAAACGAGAGAATTGATCATAATATATTTGAATATCAGGAAGAAACAGTAGGTTTTATGCCGGACTATGACGGTGCGACTGTTCTGCTTAATATGGATTGTGAAGATAAAGTATCCTGTGTTCAGGAGGAATATAATGAGAGATTGTACCTGGAAGCTGCGATTAAGGATAAGTATCTGCCCATTCACATCAATAAAAAAAGTGTTCTTTTGGGAAGTATGCAGGGCAGCTGCGATTATATTCTTGAAGAAAAGGGAATAAGTCGTCTTCATGCAAAGCTGCTTGATAAAGAAGACGGAATGTTTATTATGGATATGAACTCGACTAATGGAACTTACCTTAATGGGGAAATGCTATCAGCAGGCAGGGAGTATCAGCTCAAGGCAGGAGATCTTGTTACATTAGCTGATGTTCAGTATTATGTTATGCAGGAAGGAACACAATAAATATACATTTTTCTACTAATCTTGCAGTAAATGCAAGATACTACCTGAACAGTTACAAATATACTATTTTTAGTTGTAAAAATAGACATTTTCAGCTATACTTATGTAGGGGAATAATCGTAACTATTCAGTTTAATCTATATTTGAAGCAGGAGGTGAGAGTTACGAAGATTAACATTTATTATGGTGGACGAGGGCTGTTAGAAGACCCTACAATATACGTTATTAATAAAATGACAGAGGTCTTAACTGAACTTCGTGTGGAGGTTGAGCGATATAATATATTCGAGGATAAGAATGCGATTGCAACACTCCCGTCTACCCTTAAAGGTGTTGATGGCGTAATTCTTGCTACAACGGTCGAATGGTTTGGTATAGGGGGATATATGCAGCAATTCCTTGATATGTGCTGGCTTTATGCAGACAAACAGGAACTGGCTCATGTGTATATGCTTCCGGTAGTTATGGCAACAACTTATGGTGAAAGGGATGCGGAACTTAATCTGGTCAAGGCATGGGAAACTCTCGGAGGTATACCTATTACAGGACTTGTTGCCTATGTTGAGAATCTTGATGAATTTGAGAAGAATGAAAGTTATAGACATATAATTGAGAAGAAGACAGAAACCTTATACAGGACAATACATCAGAAGACAGAGAGCCTTCCGACAAGTAATCTTGCGGTTAAGACAAGCATATTAAAGACACGTACGATTGAATTGACTCCGCAGGAGAGTGAACAGCTTTCGAAGTTTGTCAGTGATGAATCATATGTCAAACAGCAGAAAGAAGATATTGAGGAGCTGTCTGCGATGTTTAAACAGATGTTGTGGACAGATGAAGAGGATGATGTTCCGGCGGAGAAAGCAAAAGAGACTGACAACGATGTACAGCTTAGTCGGGAAAAGGTTGATAATGCCACCTCTGACAGATATGTATCAGCATTTCTTTCAGCATTTCATCCTGAGACTGATTTTTCTGCATCGTATGCGATTATTATTACTGATGAGAACAGAATACTGCATATTGAAGTCACAGGCGATAAAATTAAAACATTCTATGCTGCAACAGAGGAAGCAGATGTGACTTTACGTACAACAACCAGAACATTAGATGATATTTTAAAGGGTAAGTCTGCATTCCACAGGGGATTTATGGCCGGAGAAATATCAGTTAAAGGAAAGATCAAGACTATCAGGATGTTAGATGTACTCTTTCCTTTTCAAGAACTCAGATAATTATAGATAGGCAGGAATTATTATCATGTCATATACGGCATTATATAGGAAATGGCGGCCTGACGAATTTGAAGAAGTTAAGGGTCAGGAACATATAGTGACAACTTTAAAAAATCAAATCAAGCATGACAGGATAGGGCATGCATATATATTTCGAGGAACAAGAGGAACGGGTAAAACAACTGTTGCAAGAATATTTGCAAAAGCAGTCAATTGTGAGCATCCGTTAGAAGATGGCAGTCCATGTAATGAATGTTCTTCGTGTAAAGCTATATCAGCCGGAAGATCGATGGATGTCAGGGAGATTGATGCTGCATCTAATAACGGTATTGATAATATAAGAGAGATTAGGGATGATGTGGCTTATCCTCCAACTGAGGGAAAGTATAAGGTATATATCATAGATGAGGCTCATCAAATTCAGGGAGCGGCGTTTAATGCTCTGCTTAAGACGCTGGAGGAGCCGCCGGCTTATGTAATATTTATACTGGCAACAACGGATTCTCACAAGATTCCGATCACTATTTTGTCCAGGTGTCAGAAATATGATTTTAGAAGAATCAGTTTAGAGACTATTTATGAACGATTGAAGGAACTGTTAAGCAGAGAGGGAATTAGTGCTGAAGAAAAAGCAGTGCGATATGTTGCCAAGACAGCGGATGGTTCAATGAGAGACGCGCTTAGTCTGCTTGATCAGTGCATATCATTTTATCTGGGCCAGACTTTAACATATGATAATGTTTTGGAAGTACTTGGAGTTGTCGATATTGACGTTTTTAATAGATTGACTTTAGAGGTTTCATCCGGAAAGACTATGGCGGCCCTTGAGATAATTGAAGAGGTAGTGTGGCATGGAAGCGAGCTTAATCAATTTGTTACAGATTATACATGGTATATGCGTAATCTGATGTTGATAAAAGTTTCTGACGGAATCAATGACCAGCTGGATATGTCGACTGAGAACCTCGAAAGCATGAAGGAAGTTGCTGATAATATTGAGATGAATACACTGATGCGCAATATCCGCATTTTTTCAGAGTTATCTAGTAATATGAGATATGTGGCGCAGAAGAGGATCGCGCTTGAGATGGCGGTGATTAAGCTCACCACGCCGCAGATGGAGACGGATGAACAGTCGCTTATAGAGAGAATCAGAGTTCTTGAGGATAAGTTAAGCGAAGGCTTTGCAATGGTAACCGAGGAACAGCTTGCAATGCTTTCGGCAGGAAGAGCTTCAGAACAAAGATCTGATAACATAGATAAGGAAGAAGAGCAGGTAATAGACAGGCAGGAGATACTGCAGAGAGAATTAACTCCGGCGCAATACGAAGATTTGGGCAATATTGCTGAAGTAATCAAGAAAGTTCAAAGGGATCCTGAATTGTATGACAGAATGGGCAAGGGTTCGGCGAGCATGCTTCGTTATGCCAGTGTTAATGTTGGAACTGATCAGCAATCGCTGGTGCTTTCCTTTGACAGGTCTACGCAAGGGGAAATGGCATACCTGCATTATACGGACGGCAAGACATTGGAACTGCTCAAGGAAATTGTAGGTGAACAGACCGGAAAAAAAGTAGATATTATCTGCAGACAAAAAGATGATTTAAGGGAAACCGATCTACACAGTATTAATCTATCAAAGATTAATATGACGGTGAGAGAGGAAGATTAGCTGATAAGTAACTGATCAGTATAAGATACATGACAGTTACGAGAATATTATAACAGGAGGACACATTATTATGTCGAAGCGTGGAGGCTTTTCCGGTGGAATGCCCGGAAATATGAACAACCTGATGAAACAGGCACAGCGTATGCAGAAGCAGATGGAGGAGCAGGCAAAGGCTCTGGAGGAAAAAACATATGAGGCATCAGCCGGAGGAGGAGCAGTCAAGGTTGTTATTACAGGTAAGAAAGAGATAACAGAAGTTCATATTGATCCCGAGATAGTTGATCCGGATGACGTAGAAACCTTAGAAGATGCAATAGCTGCGGCAGTCAATGAGGCAATACGTATGCAGGATGAGGATCAAAATTCCCAAATGTCTAAGATTACCGGTGGTATGGGAGGAATGGGAGGCTTTCCGTTTTAATGGATCTATATAGTGAACAGGTTAACCGGTTAGTTGAACAGTTGGGGAGGCTTCCGGGAATTGGTAATAAATCCGCACAGCGACTTGCTTACCATATTATTAATATGCCGGAGGATCAGGTGAAGGCACTGTCAGGCGCAATAATATCAGCCAAAGAAAATGTCAGGTATTGTCAGGAATGTTATACACTTACTGACAGGGAGATATGTCCGATATGCTCTTCTAAGACCAGAGACAAGTCGACTATCATGGTTGTTGAAACACCAAGGGATCTGGCGGCATATGAGAAAACCGGTAAGTATGACGGTGTATATCATGTACTTCACGGAGCTATATCTCCAAAGCTTGGGATCGGACAGGATGACATTAAGCTTAAAGAATTGATTGTCAGGTTAAGGGGAGATGTCAAGGAATTGATAATTGCCACCAATTCAGGGGTTGAAGGTGAAATAACGGCAATGTATATCAGTAAGCTTGTTAAACCTACAGGCATTAAGGTGACAAGAATAGCATCAGGAATACCTGTGGGAGGGGATTTGGAGTATATTGATGAGGTTACTCTTCTACGTGCCTTAGAAGGACGTACAGACATGTAGATCAGCGTATAAATGTTACATTAATAACAAAATGAAAGAGAGGTATTTTTTATGAAGAGAATTGGAATGTTAACAAGCGGTGGGGACTGTCAGGCACTGAATGCCACCATGAGAGGAGTTGTAAAGGGTCTGTGCAACATGTATAAGAGCGTTGAAATATACGGTTTCTTAGAGGGTTATAAGGGACTTATACGCAACAACTACAAGCTGCTTGGTGCAGATGATTTTTCCGGAATTCTTACAAAGGGCGGCACAATTTTAGGTAGTTCGAGACAACCGTTCAAACTTATGGGAGAGCCTACCGAGGATGGTATTAACAAGGTTAAAGCCATGAAGGAGACATATAAGAAACTCAAACTCGACTGTCTTGTTGTTTTAGGAGGTAATGGTTCGCAGAAGACAGCTAATCTGTTGAGTGACGAGGGACTTAATGTTATCGGATTGCCTAAAACAATAGATAATGATCTTTGGGGAACAGATATGACCTTTGGTTTTCAGTCAGCAGTTGATATTGCTACTGCGGCTATCGATTGCATACATACGACAGCAGCATCACATAACAGAGTATTTGTTGTTGAGATAATGGGTCATAAGGTTGGTCATATTACATTACATGCGGGTATTGCAGGCGGAGCGGATATCATTTTACTTCCGGAGATACCTTATGATATCAATAGCGTATGTAAGGCTCTTGACAAGAGAAGCGAGCAGGGAAAAGGCTTCTCTATTATCGCTGTAGCTGAGGGTGCAATTTCCAAAGAGGATGCAGCACTTCCTAAGAAGAAGAGAAAAGAAAAGATCGCAAATCGTCCTTATCCATCTGTTGCGTATGAAATTGCAGATCAGATTAAGGATAGCTGTGGATGTGAAGTAAGGGTTGCAGTACCTGGACATACCCAGAGAGGTGGCGGACCTGATGCTTATGACAGAGTTCTTTCTTCACGTTTTGGTGCATACGCAGCGGGACTTATCAAGGAAGAGAAATATGGCCGTCTTGTAGTATTGAAGGATAATGATGTCACAGATATACCGTTGTCTGAATCTGCAGGAAAACTCAAATATGTTTCACCTGATGACAGCATAGTACAAAATGCACGCGCACTTGGTATATCATTTGGTGATGAGTAATATGATATAAAACATTCTTCCTCCATATCATCATGCCGGTTGTGTGAAGATTGCGCAGCCAATACCGGCTGGTGAAGGAGGAAGATTTTGTTTTTTTACGTACTTTTCAAGCTTGATTCGTTAACTTTCATTGTAAACAGAACAGCACTAAGGTTCAGTTGCGCTCCTGTAGGAGCTTACTTCACCAAGTGCATCATGTATACATGAAAGTAAAACTCATCTACGCTTTTCAAGCTTGATTCGTTAACTTTCATTGTAAACAGAACAGCACTAAGGTTCAGTTGCGCTCCTGTAGGAGCTTACTTCACCAAGTGCATCATGTATACATGAAAGTAAAACTCATCTACGCTTTTCAAGCTTGATTCGTTAACTTTCATTGTAAACAGAACAGCACTAAGGTTCAGTTGCGCTCCTGTAGGAGCTTACTTCACCAAGTGCATCATGTATACATGAAAGTAAAACTCATCTACGCTTTTCAAGCTTGATTCGTTAACTTTCATTGTAAACGACTATGATATAATTGAGGGATAATAATGATACAAAAGCATTTTTTGATAAAGACTCCTGTCTCTTTGGGGCCTGTAATAATAGAAATCAAAAAGATTCTCGCAAATACGCCACATAAAGGCGCTCTTCTTACTGTTTATGAGTCTGGCTATCCCGTGCATCACGTTAAGGCGATGGTGGAAAAGATAAGGATAATTATTCCGGAGCTTAAGATTGCAGGTATATCGTTATTTACAATTGCAGATTATCCGCCTGACGGAATTGGAATTGCAATGAATCTTTTAGTGGCAGAGACTTCAGACTTTGAGGTTGTATCTATGCCATGCAGTCCCGGACAAGAGGATAACGCCATAGAGACGATGCGTAAGCGTTTGGATGCCCACCCTGACGCTAAGGCAGTTATGTTGTTTATATGTAACCTTGGTATAAATGCAACGAAGTTCATGAAAGGTATCACACAGAATCGAGAGGATATAAGTGTATTTGGAACCATGTCATCACGCATTACTCCTGGTACATTATCATCACATGGTGGAGAGGTCAGAGGGGTTTTCAAACGCATTGAGGGACTTATCGATAACAACCAGATGATCGTGGGAGACAAGGTATATGGTGAGGGGTTTGTAGGTGTTATTCTCTATGGAGAGGACCTTCATATTCAGATGGAATATGCACTGGGGTGGCATCCCATCGGGAAGGAAATGCCTATCGTCAAGGGTGAAAAAATGAAACTTGGAGAGACAACCCTGACTGAGATAGACGGCATGCCGGCAGTGGAGCTTTATAGGGAGTATCTTGGTGTACGTCCGGATGAACATTTAATTGCTAATATTTGCGAATTTCCGCTGATGGTGAAAAAGAATGATTTTGATATATGTATGATTCCTTTTGATTATGGAGAGAATGGGGAACTCTGTTTTAACGTGACCCTTGAAGGAGATGAGAAAGTCAGATTTTCCTTTGCTACATATGAGGAGGTTATCCGGGAAACAGAGAGAGCATATGATGCAATGGCAGAGTTTGCACCGCAGGCTGCCTTCCTTGTGATCTGTGGCAACAGGTTTAATTTTCTGCGCGAAGAGGCAGCTAAAGAGTGGACACTGTTTCGTGAGATTGTACCGAATCTTGGCCTTATACATGGTGTCAGTGAACTGTATTACATTAACGGCAGGGGCGGCGTGTTGAATAGCGCACATATATCTGTGGGTCTGAGAGAAGGAAATGCGGTTAAAAAAGAAGTCATTTCTAAAGCTCATGACAAAGCAGGAGAATGCAGACAACTAAGCCATGTTATTCCACTGGCAGAACGTATGTCAGTATTTATGAGTAAAATGACAGGACAGCTGGAAGGTATGGCACATGAAGCGGAGGCGGCGAATATTGCAAAGTCTGCTTTTCTTTCCAATATGTCACATGAGATACGAACCCCGATCAATGCTATTATCGGAATGGATGAAATGATACTTAGGGAAAGCCATGAATCAGATATCATAGGGTATGCAGATGATATACGCTCAGCCAGCAACTCACTTTTAGGAATTGTAAATGATGTGCTTGATTTTTCTAAGATTGAAGCCGGAAAAATGGATATCGTTAAGGTTGAATATGAGTTTGCTTCTGTGATGAATGATCTGTATACTGTAATCCATAAGCGGGCAGAGGACAAAGGACTTAAGCTTATGGTTGAGGTCGATCCGACGCTGCCTGCCATTTTGTATGGTGATGAAATACGCATTAAACAAGTAATGACTAATATCATTACAAATGCAGTCAAATACACCGAGAGAGGCAGCGTGACCATCAGAGTTAAATGCATTAGAAAAAACATGGATTCAAAGCAGAAGAATGAACTGTGCGACCGTGAGGCGCACGGAACGGAATGTCTTTTGAATCCGGTAGTATTGAAGTTTGAGGTTGAAGATACCGGCATTGGTATCAGGGAAGAGGATCAAAAGAAACTGTTTACAGCATTTAAGAGGTTTGATGAGGAGAAAAACCGTACTATTGAAGGCACCGGATTAGGACTAAGCATTACAAGACAGCTGCTTTCTCTTATGGGCTCAGAACTTCAAGTGGAAAGTACATATGGAAAAGGTTCCAACTTTTCCTTTGAGATCGTACAGGGAATCGTTAGGGATGAGCCAATCGGCGCAATAACTGAAAGGTTAATAAGGAACACCGGTACTCATAAGAATTATAAAGAAAAATTCACTGCAAAAACAGCGCGGATCCTGGTTGTGGATGATACACAGATGAATCTCGAAGTCATAACAAATCTCCTTAAGAAAACGCTCATTGGGATTGATACAGCAGAAAGCGGGCAGGAGGCATTGGATCTGGTAAAGGATAATGTATATGATCTGATCTTTTTGGATCACAGAATGCCTAATATGGACGGAATTGAGTGCTTCAGGCTGATGAAAGAAATGGGGAAAGATAATCGCTCTCAATCAGCTCCGGTTATTTCTCTGACTGCCAATGCGGTTTCCGGAGCCAGAGAGGAATACCTTACCATCGGTTTTGCCGATTATCTGACAAAACCAATTGATCCTGATAAACTTGAGGAAATGTTACTTCGATATCTTCCTAAAGATAAGGTTAAGACGGTAGTGGATTCAAAAGGCGCTGACAGTAAGACAAAGAAGAACTTACAGGCGTTTAGTGAAAAAGCAAGCATTGTAATAATCGATGATGACAGCACGATTCGCAACATAGCCGAAACAATCCTTAAAGACAGCTACAAGGTGACAGCACTCGCATCGGGAGCGGAAGGGATCAAATATCTGAAAGATCACAGGACGGAACTTATTCTGCTTGATGTCAAGATGCCTGAAATGGACGGCTTTGACGTGCTAAGAGAGATTAAAAAGGATACGGTACTTGCCGAAATACCGGTTATTTTTCTTACAGGTGATGAAAGTCAGGAATCCGAGATCAGAGGTTTTCAGAGTGGTGCATGGGATTTTGTCAGAAAACCATTCGTGGCAGAAGTTTTGCGACAGCGTGTTAAGCACAGTGTAGAACTTTCAAGGCTTCAGAAAGACCTGGCTGCAGAGGTTATGCGGCAGACCATTAAGGTTGAAAAACTAACAGCTGAGGTTATGTTTGCGCTCTCGCAGGCGGTGGATGCAAAGGATCATTATACAAAGGGGCATTCGGAGAGAGTGGCAGCATATTCAGTCATGCTGGCTAAGGAAATGGGGATGAGTAAAAGGCAGCAGTCACAGATATATGCTATGGGACTATTACATGATGTAGGAAAAATAGGCGTGGCAGAAAGTATTATTAACAAACCCGGTAAGCTGACTGATGAGGAATTTGACCAAATCAAGCAGCATACCATTATGGGATATGAAATATTAGGAACCATTACCGAGATGCCGGGTCTTGCCACAGGGGCAAGATGGCATCACGAAAAGTATAATGGAAGGGGATATCCTGATGGAAAATCGGGAGAAGACATACCGTTAGAAGCCAGAATCATATGTGTGGCTGACTGTTATGATGCCATGACATCTAATCGTTCCTATTCACAGATCAGAGAGCAGGAAAAGGTGAG
Source organism: uncultured Clostridia bacterium (assembly GCA_946186175.1). Lineage (GTDB taxonomy): Bacteria > Bacillota > Clostridia > Lachnospirales > Lachnospiraceae > CAG-590. The sequence goes on from CAMHMG010000015.1 coordinate 18,806, forward strand.
GGAGGAAATCGCAAGATGCAGTGGAAGCCAATTCGACCCTTTGATTGCTGAGCATATGCTTAAACTTATTGATGATGATCGGGAATATCTCATGAATGAACATAATTACAGAAACAGTGATGCGGCTTCCTATGTTGCAGAGCTTATTGAGAGGGATGCAACATTTGGAGAAGAGCATACCATATATGATTCTACACATCAGGATGAGATGTATGATGTTGAAACATATGATGAGATAGAAAATGATGAAACCGCTTTGCCTGACTGGCTTGAGGAATGTCAGGAATTAGATGTAGATGCGGGTATCAGAAATTGTGGATCAGTTGAAGGGTATCTTTCTATATTGAAAGGCTTTTATGAAACGATTGAGAATAAGTCAGAAGAGATTGAAGGATACTACGATTCAGAGGATTGGAATAATTATACGATAAAAGTTCATGCACTCAAGTCTTCGGCGCGAATTGCGGGCGCAGATAAGTTGTCGCAGATGGCAGCTGCTCTTGAGTCTGCAGGAGATGCAGGAGATATCCCAACCATTAGACGTGATACGAAAGCATTGCTTGATGAATATAGATCATATCAGGAGATATTGAAAGATATGGCACCTCCTGATACGGAGACACTCAGTGAGGCACCGGAACAGACCATAAAGGATGCATATCAGGCATTGTCAGAATTTTCTGAGATGATGGATTTCGGACTGGCACGCATGGTGATTGACTCCATGAAGGAATACAGGCTTCCGAAAGAGGATCAGAATCGATTTGATCGGATTGGTGATTATCTTATGAAGCTTGACTGGAAAGGAGTGCAGGAAGAGGTGCAGGAAGCTTTGAAATGACCGCAATGAGTGTAGTATTGAAGTAGGTATGTATCGAAAGGAAAAAGTATGGGAAGAAGAACATTGATAATAAGCAGACAGGAAACATTTATGATCAAGGGGCTTGAGATGAAGCTTAAGAGCATTGATGTTGAAGCGGTCTACGCATCTCCTGAACTCAAAGAAATAGAATCAAGGATAGAGGAGGTGGATCTGATCATCCTCTATACAGATGATACGATCGAAGAGGCGGCATCAGCACTGGTGTATATAAAGGACAATTGTCTGCGACAGGACCGTAAAGTTATAGTTATAGGTAATGAAGACGAATACAAGATTGTAGAGCAGTATCTTATACAGGAATGCATTTTGCAGTTTTTTGAAAGACCGCTTGATATGAACGGACTTCTTGACAGAGTGGCAGCATACTTAGACGAAGAGGCTGTAATGGCAAGGAGAAAGAGAATTCTGATCGTTGATGATGATATGTCATATATGATGATGGTATACGACTGGCTTAAGGATAAATACCATGTTGCGCTTGCAGGTTCGGGAATGCAGGCAATTACATGGCTTGCAAATAATCATGCAGATCTTATTCTGTTAGATTATGAGATGCCTGTTACCAGCGGCCCGCAGGTCCTTGAGATGTTCAGATCCGAGCCTCAGACTCAGGACATACCGGTTATTTTTTTGACAGGAAAAAATGACAAGGCTAGCATCATGAGGGTGTTATCGCTTCGACCCGCTGATTATCTTCTTAAGACAATAGACAAAAAGGGACTGTGTGAAAAACTGGAAAGTTTTTTCATGTTGAATTAATTGATGTCGAATATTTGAAATCAACTGATTTTCAAAGAACTTATATCATATAATATTATTAAAAATCTTTTGAATTATAATAAATATATGTTATACTCTACTTTAGATTGTAAAATATACGTATCTATTTAGCTATGCTTCATAGATACGCAAAAGGCTCAGTGCTTACGCACCTTCCGATATGCCTGTCGTATCGTGAAATATACATTTTTCTACGAATCTCGCAGTGAATGCGAGATTCTACCTGAACAGTTACAAATATACAATTGATTACTATATCATTATTAGTAGTTTCTGCATATTATATATGTATGAGAATAGTGCATAAGGAGCATTATATGTATATGCAGGGATTACATTATGATTTGGATTCTTTGTTTCCGGAGAATCCGGATTATTTGCAGGATGAGGAATTCTGCTTAAAGGACCATGATTATATTAAAGATTTGTATCCTTCATGGCTTAGGTCAATTACTGATATTGTTGAAGAATACGTTGATAGATACGAGTACGATGGAAGTATTATCTATCACGAATATCCGGACAAATCAACTATCTATTCGATGGTCGAAGATATATATTATATGTTGGGATATAATAAGGATGATGTATCGGACATTGTTTTAGATATCATACAGTTTATATTGTGTAATGAGATGTATATTAGAAGACGGCGGCATGATACAATCTCAAAACAGTTTTGTTTTAAAAGTAATACT
>CAMHMG010000016.1 GCA_946186175.1 uncultured Clostridia bacterium
AAACTCATATATACTATTCGATGAGTATCACAATTGTCTAACTAACTCTGTCTCTTAATTGATATACATATGCCAGGACTTCGGCAACAGCCTGATATAATTCAGGCGGTATTTCAGCATCTAAATCAACATTGTAATATAACATTCTTGCAAGCGGTTTGTTTTCAACAATTGCAACGTTATTTTCCTTAGCAATATCTTTGATCCTTGCAGCTATAAAATCCGCACCCTTCGCAACCACAACCGGTGCCTGTCCTTTTCCGGATTCATAAGCAAGCGCAACGGCAAAATGTGTAGGGTTAGTGATTACGACATCAGCTTCCGGTATAGCCGCCATCATTCTTCTCTGTGAAGCCTGCTGCATCCTCTGCTTCTGCTGACCTTTGACATGAGGATCTCCTTCTGAATTCTTAAACTCATCCTTAACCTCCTGTTTGGTCATCTTGTTATCTTCTTTGAATTTCCAGCGCTGATAAAATAAATCTGCCGCTCCGACAAGAATAAACAGAACGCATATTTTGATACCCAACTCCATTATAATGTCAAACATCAGATTAATTCCCTGAATTATCGACATATCATATAAAAGATAAATATCCTTTACATGTTCTACAAACACACTGTATGCAAGATATGAAATCATTGCCACCTTAATAATAGATTTGAGTAATTCAATGAGTGTATTAGGTGAAAATATACGTTTGAATCCATTAATCGGATTAATCTTGCTTAATTTGGGCATCAACGGTTTAGCTGTCACCTTAAATTGAAACTGTAAGGAATTAGCAAGTATGGCTACGATCAAACCTGTTAAAAAAAATGGAGCAACCGAAATTCCAAAATCAATTGCAAATCTAACAAACAGATATCGAAAATTCGAAGGATGAAAACCCTCTGCCATATATCTGTGAATAAGCGGATAAAATCTATCAAAGGTTGAAAGTAATCTGTTTCCAACAAAACCAACACCTATTTTTAAACACAAAAATAATGCAAGGAGAGTCGATGCAGTCACAACCTCTGTACTCTTTGCAACATTACCTTCCTCACGTACATCCTGTAACTTTTTAGATGTTGCATCTTCTGTTTTCTCGCCTCCCGGACCTTCCTTTGCAAACATCTGCAGATCTAAGGCAAGTACCAGCTTATAATCATATTCCATCAGATCACCACATTCATTTAATATAAAAAGAACCAGCTTAACTTGTCTGATAATTATGTAACAGGTATAAATGCTTTTAACACACCTGTTACTATCTCCTGCATTTCACCATATATAAACTGAGTAATATTAGGAAGAAAATCTAATGTAACAAAAAGTATTGCAAATCCCACAAATATTTTTAACTGAATACCTATTACAAACATATTCATCTGAGGAGCTGTCTTCGCTAAAACACCCAAAACTACATTCAAAAGCATTATCGAAATCTGAACCGGAAGACTGATTCTTACAGCAATCACAAAATAACTTACTAAATAATGTATCATAGTCTCATATAAAATCCCGGTATCAATACTTGTGTTTCCAATCGGTATCAGTTCAAAAGAATCCGACAAAGCAGATAGTACAAAATACTGCATATCAAAACCAAGCATTATAACCATAATAAGCATATTGTAAAACTCAGCAGTTATTGTTGTCTCAGTATTGAAAGTCTGGTCGAAATTGGAGACCATTGAGAAACCAAGTTCCCTGTCAATAAACTGACCTGCCATCTGAATTATTGTCAGGGTTATATTAGACATAAAACCAATAGTAAGCCCAACCAGCAAATCTTTCAACAAAATAAAAGAATACCCCCAAAAGGTCGTATATCTAAGCGGCACATAGGGGTAAGCAGTAAAAATTGCAAAGGATACTGCCAAAGCAATAAAAATCCTTGCACGCCTTGTAACCGGTCTGTTTCCGAATATAGGAGCAAATGCCATAACCCCCAATATTCTTACAACAATAACCAAAAAATATTCCAAATGATAAATGGAAAATGACTTTTCAATCATATTCTACCTCACATAAGTAGAAAAGTTTTCAAACAAATTATTCATAAAAGTAATAATATTCTCCATTATCCAACCACCCGAAATTATCAATGTAATAAATATACTCAAAATCTTAGGAACAAAGGTAAGTGTCTGTTCCTGGATTGACGTAACAGTTTGAAAAATACTAATCGTCAATCCAACAATCAATGATACAATAAGCAATGGTGCAGAACATTTAATAATTAGCCATAAAGCTTCTCTTGCGATATCAATTACTACTCCGGTAGACACAAAAACCCCTTCTTTCTCTCAACCTCTAAAACTACGTTTTCAAAGCAACGGTTTTTAATAGTTAAAACTTTTAACAAGTTCACCTATAATCAAATTCCAGCCATCTGCCATGACAAATAGCAATATCTTAAACGGCATAGATATCGTTGTCGGCGGAAGCATCATCATACCCATTGCCATAAGTGTAGATGCAACAACCATATCTATTATAATAAATGGAATATATATCATAAATCCAATAATAAATGATTTACGAAGCTCACCCATCATAAACGCAGGTATAATAACAGAATTAGGAACATCCCTTATCTCTTCAACATCATCTAACTTAGCCATGTCTAAGAAGAAATTGACATCCTTTGCCTCAACATTATCAAACATAAAATCTCTAAGAGGTTCCATACAGGCTTTCAAGCCTTCCTCCTGTGTAAGCTCACCCCTTGATAAAGGATCAAGGCCTTCTTCTTTGATTCTGTTCATAGTAGGTGTCATAATAAAAAGTGTCAAAAATAACGCAAGCCCTATCAAAACATTGTTAGGTGGAGACGATTGCGTACCAAGAGCGGTTCTCAAAAAATGGAAAACAATGATTATCCTGGTAAACGATGTCATCATAACAACGATTGATGGAGCTATTGAAATTACAGTTATGACCAATAACATCTGTAATGTACCCGCAAGATTACCCTGGTCATTAGATGTATCAACAGTAATACCAAGATTAAACGGTACATCATGTTCAATATTAGTCAGATTCTCTGTCTCTTCATTACTTAAAACATCAGCATCAGTTCCGGTAGCATGGGCAGTATAGCCCATACACAATACCGAAAAAATAATGATGTATGTAAAGATAAATTTTTTAATATGAATACGTTCTACAATACGACGCGAAATAAACTTGAAATTATTAATGTCTTTCTTTTTTCGATTTTTCATTCTTTATCTTATCCAATATTTTATTAAAATCTAAAGGTTCTAAAGTCTTCTCATGTTCGGTAATCTCAGACGCATCTAACTCTGTTAATAAAGAAACATTATCTTTGCATACAGCAATAGCATAATAACGTTCGCCAATTTTAACGATCTCAATGGTCTTATTTGCAGATATCCTAACAATCTCAATAATACGAATGTTACTCTGCTTATTTATAACATTGGATTGATAACTCCCCGTGATTCTCGCAGCAATATAAGCAAGAAAAATCACAAAAGCAAATAACAAAAACAGACATATAAAACGTCCAATCATTTGTATATCAGAATTTGATGCGAGCAAAACCATAGCATTACACGGCTTTCATAAATAATTAATTATTCAACTGCCTTCTTAACAGCCTCTAATACTCGATCAGGCTGGAAAGGCTTAACAATGAAATCTCTGGCTCCTGATTGAATACTTTCAATAACCATAGCCTGCTGTCCCATTGCTGAACACATAACAACGCTTGCATTAGGATCTTGTTCCTTAATCTTCTTAAGTGCTTGAATACCATCCATCTCAGGCATAGTAATATCCATTAACACAAGATCAGGTTGTGTCTCAGCATATTTTTCTACTGCTTTAAGTCCATTCTCTGCTTCTCCGGCAATGTTGTAACCATTCTTAACCAGAATGTCCTTAATCATCATTCTCATAAAAGCTGCATCATCACAAATTAAAATACTCTTTGCCATATCGTATTCTCCATTTCATATTTTTTGCTTTATTTTTCAAGATATTCGATTATCGAATATCATAATAAACAATGTGTGTTCGTTAGTTATGCTCACTGTTTCACGTCACCTGTCGGCTCCGTATTTTCGTTCGCATGAGTGTTAATTTTTCATACAAGCATGAATTCAACACCTACGCTCACTGTTTCATGATGTCCGTTACTCTGATACCAAAGCTTTCTTCAATAACTACCACTTCACCTTTGGCAACGAGCTTTCCGTTAACCAAAACATCTATCGGTTCACCTGCAATCCTATCAAGCTCAATGATTGTACCCGGAGCAAACTCCAGAATCTCTTTGATAGACTTGCTTGTTCTTCCAAGTTCTACCGTAACCTCTAACGGAACATCCATAATAAGATCGATGTTCTCCTGCTGAGTTATAGGGTTAATTCCCATATTAAACGGTTGGAATTGAACCTGTTGAGCATTAACCTCCTGTTGTGGTGGAACATAATTATATCCCATTGGCTGACCCATCATCGGCTGTCCCATCATTGGTTGACCCATCATCGGTGGTGCCTGTTGTGGCGGCGGTGCGGCCTGAGGCGCCGGTTGTGGTGAAGGTGCCGGAGCAGGCGAAGGTGCCGGTGTAGCTGCAGCCGGAGCAGGCTTAGCTTCTTCAACATCTCCCTGAGTTGATACAAACTTCCCAAACAGCTCTTTTGCAAGATCTATAGGATATAACTGCATTATACTGCTATCTACAAGATCTCCGATCTCCATCCTAAAGAATACTTTAACAAAATTCTTAGTGTGGAAATCTCCAATCTTTGAAGAATCGACCTCTTCCATCAAATTAACAAGATCTGCCGATGGTGGTGAAATATCGATCATCTCTCCAAGCATTGAAGAAAGTGAAGTTGCAGATGAACCCATCATCTGATTCATTGCTTCGCAGATAGCACTCATATGAATCTCCGAAAGCTCGTCAGCAGGATTAGTACCATCTCCACCCATCATTAAATCTGTTATTACTTTAACATCATCTTCTCTAAGAATCAAGACATTATTACCCTCAATTCCTACTTTATAAGAAATTGTTATAAAAACACAAGGTCTTTCATATTCAGATACTAAATCATCCCAAGAACTAATAGATACTGATGGTGTAGTAATGGTTACCTTCTGATTAACCAGCGAATATAATGTTGTCGCTGCGGTTCCCATACATATATTAGAAATTTCACCAATCGCATCCTGCTCCTCAGGAGTAAGAGTTTCACTATTAGAAGAAGACGAGGAAGAACCGGTTGAAGCAGTGTCATCACTTCCCGCGTTGCCAAGTAATGCATTAATCTCTTCCTGCGATAACATTCCATCCATCTGCTGTCTATTCCTCCCTTAATACTTCAGTAATCTTAACTGCATAACAATCCGCTCCTGATCCGGGTAACGCTTTAAATTTGACTATATTACCAACATAAACATCTAATTCATCATCCATATGGGTATCAAGCCTAATAATATCACCCACTTGCAAATTGATAAAATCCATTACAGCCACAGTACTTTTTCCTAGTAATGCACGAATAGGAATCTGCGCTTTATTAATAGCAGACTCAATAAACTCAGTATAATTCTCTGAATCTCTATTCTGCATAGTTGAAAACCAATATTTAGTATTCAACTTATCCATTATATCCTCTAATGTCATAAAAGGCAAGCAAACATTCATCAAACCTTCTACATTGCCAATCGTCATATTAATGGTTATAATCGCAATCATCTCACTAGGAGAAATGATCTGGGCAAACTGACTATTGGTTTCTATCCTTTCAAGTCTCGGATGAAGCTCAATAACATTCTCCCATGGCTCTCTTAACAAATCTACAAGTATCGCAAATATCCTCTCAAGAACAGAAAGTTCAATCTCTGAAAATTCTCTTGGCTTATCAAGTGGATCACCCATACCACCAAGCATACGATCAATGATAGTAAACCCAAGATTAGTCGCAAGTTCTATCAAAATATTACCATTTAAGGGATGAAAATTAATTATCCCTAACAATACAGGATTAGAAAGAGCATTGGAAAATTCAGAATAAGTAACCGCTTCCGAATTCATTACATCAATCTGAACATTCTTCCTTAAATATGCAGGCAAATTACTAGAAACCAATCTACCGAAATTTTCGAAAATAATCTCAAGCGTTCGTAAATGTTCTTTTGAAAATTTGGCAGGACGAGCGAAATCATATTCTTTAATTTTGACAGTTGTTTCTTCTGTTAAATCCTCCGCATCTAATTCACCGGAACTTAATTGTTTCAGTAAGGCATCTATCTCACTTTGAGATAATACATCTGCCATATTTTCACCTCCAACAGCGTCATAACTCTACATTAAACAATTAACATATAAAAGTTATTGAGTTGTAAAGGTACTAAACGAAACATTGTAAATACAACTGGTTCCATATTTCTTCTGTAATCTTTCAAGTATATCTTTTTTGATCTTTTCCTGAGTTTTCTGCTCAGATACCTCAGCCATAGTATAAACTTGTATTACATCCCTACATTCATCAAAAACAGCTCCGGAAGAATTGCTTAATACAGCACTGAGATCAGCATAATCTTCAGATGAACTATCAAGTTCTAATGTTAAACCAACCTGCACGAAATGACTCTTACCACTACCATCATCTTTAAGATTAACCACTTGTTTTTCAATGTCAAATGTAGCAATATTCTTAAGATCAACAGCGGCAACACCTGGTGCATTCACCAATTCGAGATTAATTACACTTGCAATCTCTGTTATCAGATTATTAGTCTTCTTAGCAGAAGGCATACATACAAATACCAATAAAATATTAAGTATTAGATTAACTACGCACAAAGCTAATATTATAACAGTTATCAAATTCTTCTTCATAATGACTATACGCTTCTCCTATTCATCTTATTAGTAAAATTTATTGCGATTCTGAATTCAGCTGATTATATATCTTAATTGAAACTCTTCGATTCTTAGCTCTGCCCTCTTCTGTTGCATTAGACGCAACCGGACGAGTATCACCATAACCGGCAGCTTTCATATTCTTATCAATCAGATCTGCATGTTCCTCCACATATTCCAAAACTTTATTAGCTCTTGCTGTAGAAAGATATCTGTTACTCTCAAACTTACCGCTGCTTATCGGAATATTATCTGTATGACCCTCAATCTCAATAACACAGTCCTTATATTTTTCAAGAATGGCCGCAACTCTCTGCATAAACACTCTTGCATCGCTTCTTATATCTGCCTGGCCTGCATCAAATAATAAAGCGCCATTAAGATCCATTGAGACAAACTGAGAGTTGTAATCCAAAATAATTCTATCATCTATATCATATAATTCAGCGATCTCGGACATCTCATCATACATCTCTTCAGACTGCTCTAACCCCTTTTCATCCATCTGTTCCTTAAGAGCTTCTTCTGACAACTGTTCCTCATCATCCTGAGAATCAGTCTTGGTTTCTTCAGAATATATCCCTACAATTTCATCTGGTTCCTCAGCAGCCTTATCCCTGTCTTCTTCACCTTCATCAGCGCCTGATGCCGCTATGTCATCATTATTACCATTGGCTTCAACAGAAACACCGATATACTCCAAAAACGACTCAATACCGGGAAGCTGTGTTACACCACCCGAAATAATCTGACCTTCAGCAAGTGAAATTGCTCCAGATTCCAATATGCTATAACTTTGAGGATTAAATGAATTAACTATCCTCATAATCTTCTCAGCATCCTGTGTTGAACTTGCGAACAACAATACGAAGAAACAAAGTAACAGGTTCATCAAATCACTAAACGTCGCCATCCACGCCGGCGAACCTTCTTCAGCCGGTTTTTCCTTCTTCTTAGCCATTATCACTCACCACCTTCTGTAATGCCCTCACGCATACCAGGTGCAAGGAATGATTTCAATTTTTCTTCTATAACACGAGGATTCTCTCCTGCCTGAATTGACAAAAGTCCCTCAATCATTATCTCTTTGACCTGAACTTCTTCATCATTAAGAATTCCAAGTTTAAATGCTACAGGAGCACTAATCCAGTTAGCAAGAACCGAACCGTAATATGTAGTGATAAGAGCGATAGCCATGTTAGGACCGATCTTATCAGGATCCATGTTCATAAGCATAAGAACAAGTCCGATAAGAGTACCGATCATACCCCAAGCAGGACCCATGGCACCCAACTGCTTCCAGAATCCGATTCTGCCCTGATGTCTGGAATCAATATTGATCAGCTCTGCCTCAAGAATACCTCTTACAAGTTCCGGATCAGTACCATCAACTATAAGCATGATCCCTTTTTTCATAAATGGCTCTTCTATACTGTTAGCCGATTCTTCCAATGCGAGAAGTCCTTCTTTTCTGGCAACGTTTGACAAATCAATTATCTGTTTGATAATTCCAACAACATCCCAGGAAGGAGTCTTAAAAACAAGTCCAATAGCTTTGATACCGGCAACAAAATCAGGTATCGGAAAACTCGCAAAAAGACATCCAAGAGCTCCACCAAAAGTAATAAGAGCTGATTGAACATCTATGAAATAGTTGATAGCGGCAAAGCCGGCGTCACCGGCAACCATACCGAAAATCATCAAACCAAACGATACTACTAAACCAATAATTGTTGCTATATCCACGACTTGTGCATCTCCATTTCGCAATTAGTAAAAATTTAACAGTGGTTAATAACATATCCACATAATACTTATTGAATTATAACATAAAATGAAACAATATTCCACAAAAAATTACAAATCAGACGCATAAATAGCTCTTTTGTATGAAATCACCAAATCAGTAACTTCCTCTCTCGTCTCCTTGACTATGAGTTTTCTTCCGGTAGTTAGAGTTACGACAGTATTAGGCGTCTCCTCTACCAATTCAATTATTTCAGCATTAACCGTTAATTTACTATCATTTAGCTTTGTAAGTTCAATCATTTCATCTTCCCCAAACCAATTATAATTGTAAGTGTCCCTATTATACTAAAGCATTACTCTCACTAAATTCAATCTTGCTTCGCAAGTTTTCATTAAGTGTTCCTATTATACCACAAACTATAAATATATACCATCTGTTGTATAATATAACACAAAAATGCCGCTTTGCGAAGTGTAATATTTCCCATCACAAAGCAGCATATATTAAAAACGTATTATCTCTTCAAATTAACAAGTTCCTCAATAAGTGTATCCGAAACGGTAATGATACGCGAGTTAGCCTGGAAGCCTCTCTGTGTAACGATCATCTCCGTAAACTCCTGAGAAAGATCAACGTTGGACATCTCAATAACACCCTGAGTCATAGTCTCTCCGGTATTACCTATATCTGTACCGATACCATCAAATGCACCAGAAGCCTGTGTTTCTCTATATAAACTATCTCCTACGGCTTCAAGTCCGGCAGGGTTAACAAACTTGGCAACAGCAATCTGTCCTAACAGTTTTGTTACACCATTGTCATACACACCAAACATTTTACCCTGAGTATCAATACTTACATCAGTTAATGAACCAACTCTACGGCCCTGTCCGGTCATATCGGTTCCACCTCTCGATGTCTGGACATTACACTCTCCACCTTTTGTAGAATACATAGTCAGATTACCCATATCAACTTCGATAAACTTAATCTTCTCAGTTTCATTTTGAGACGAAAGATCTCTGAACACGTCACCTTTATCACTGCCGGCACTAGGAGTAATCTCAAGTCCGATAAGCCCTTGATCATAAGCTGTATTAAAGCCAACATAATTACCGGTATCTTTATCAAAAGTGAAATAATTATCAGCATTGATCACCTTACCTGTTTCTTCATATTGTCCCGACTGGGCATTGAGTGTTTTCTCTTTTCTAACAAATTTGTAGTCATATCCATTCTCCAAAATGTTGACATTATTAGCATCTTTAATAGAATCGATATCAACTCTGTAACCGTTCTCTGCATTAGGGTCCTGTGTGATCTTAAACTTAACGGTATATGAATAACCAAGATTATCATAAATAGGCACGGTTGTAACAACACCCTCTGCAGTCAGTAATCGTTCATCAACACTTGCAATATTGCCATGCATATACGCCTTAGATGTCATCTCCGGCTCTGCAGTCTGATTGGATTCCTGCTCAGGTCTTAAAGCCGATACCGTGTCTCTCTTTACCTGTGTAGGATTATCGGGATCTACCTGCCAGCCCATTACAAGATCACCGTTACCGGTAACAAGATTACCTGCATCATCTGTTTTAAATGCACCGACTTTTGTGAAGTAATTAGAGCCCCCACGATTAACTACGAAAAATGTGCTTCCGTTAATCATAAGATCGTATGGGTTATTGGTTGACTGAGCCGAACCTGATGTCTGTGACACAGCAACAGTAGCAACTCCTGTACCTAAACCTATCTGTTTAGCATTAGTACCACCACTCATAGATGTAGCACCGGTAGAACTTTGAGTTGTCTGATATAAAACATCTTTAAAAAGCACCTGACTTGATTTGAAACCAACTGTATTAACATTAGAAATATTATTACCTATAACATCCATTTTGGTCTGGTGGGTCTTAAGACCTGCAACACCAGAATAAAGTGATCTCATCATAACTATTGACCTCCTAATCTGATATGACGATGCTTATCATCATCATTTGAATATCGATGACATTCCTTCTGTCAATCCGGAATGACTAGCCTCCTAAAGGTCCGGCTATACGATTACCGCTCCATCGATATTGGTAAATACATTACTTTCCTCTTCCTGCTCCATAGCTGTTATTACCGTGTTATTCTTGACATTTACGATAAAAGCAATATTGTCCATCATCACTAGTGATTCATTGATGCTTTTTTCCTTAGCCTGCAAAACGCCCTTGTTAAGTCTGTCAATCTGATCATCCGAAAGACTGATATTGCGGCTTTCCAAACGTTCATTCGCATGTTTTGAAAAGGTGACTTTTGAATCCGAAACGCTTTTATCCCTGACATTTTCAAGAATTCTTCTAAAATCATCCTTCTGTGTATTTAAATCAGAAGTAGATTTTTCATTTACTTTATTGAAATAGGCATCCTTCACCTGTTCAATAGACATAAATGAGTTATTTAAACGATCCATGTTATCGCCTCATTTCTATAAAAATGTTACTCATTACCAACATTCTCAGCTGCCTGTTCATTAGTGGCTGCATCTGTATCTACTGCAGTATTCTCTTCCTTTGCCTTATCAGCCAAATGTTCAATGTAATCCATACTTACAACCGAATCGAGATATTCTGATGGATAATAATCATCACCAATATGAAAATATGTCTTTCCATCTTGAACGGTAACATAATCAACAAGTCCACTCACCTGATCGATATTACCAACCGCATCCGGTACATTAAGAATAACATATTGTCCTGTAAGACTCATTGATTGTCCTGAAGTTATAGTAGATGTAAGATTCTGCATCTGCTCAACTGATGAGAACTGAGCCATCTGAGACATATACTCCGTGTTACTTGTCGGCTCCATTGGATCCTGATACTGCATTTGAGTTACCAATAACTTCAAAAAAGCATCCTTATCAAGCGAATTCTTGTTCTCTGTACTACCGGTGGTTGCCGATGCTACATTATTAACCGCGCTTGTGTCAATTCCTAAACCTGCCATAATCATACCTCCTTTTCTCTTATGTTATAATTATCGACAAATCAAGTCCAATTATTAAGTCCTAAAATTATTATGCCCGATAACTTACGCTACTTCCCTCAACCTGCATTTTCTGTGCTTCGATTTCTTCATCGGCATCATCTTCTTCACCATCTAAGAAACCGATTCGATTGCCGCTTTTTCCGGTTCCTTCCTGTTGATACTGTTCCCTACTCTGATCACTCTCTGCAAATGCAGTTGTCGAGACCATAACCTCTATAGCATCAACTTTAAGATTCTGATTTTCCAATGATTCCTTAAGATTTGTAAGTCCTGCCTCTATCGCCTGTCTTGCAGTCTCGGTTTCAGCAGCTATTCTTGCAGTCATAACTCCGTCTTTGGAAATTACATGAATCTGTATCCTGCCTAAATGTTCCGGATAAAGCTGCATCTCCATAGATGTATTGTTCTCATTGATATTAACACGAATCTGTTCAACTATCTGATCAACAACCTGAGCCGGTCTTACTTCAGCCTCTGATACCGGAACAACATCTTCAACATTGTTAACCGCATTGTTAAGATTCTGCAAAACAATATTTTTATTATCAGTCTCAACATTACTGTTTGATCTGCCCGAATCTTTCGAAGAAGATTTATTACTGTCTTTATTGTCAGTAGATATTTCTATCTTAATATCCGTTTGTGGCAAATCCGATACAATTTCTTTATCCTGAGAATTTCCATCATATCTTAGCTCATCATTTTGAACAAGTTCTTTCTTTGGAATATTGACAACATCCTCATTCGTTATCAATTCATTGTCAAATGCAGAAGTAATATCCTCTATAGCGATATCATTGTCCTTGATTATCTCATCAATATCAGAGATAAAACTCTCAAGCTCAGCATTTAAAGTTTCATCTGTCAACAATGTCGAAACATCTGCTGATTCAATATTGAGAAAGAGCGTCTTAAGACCATCTTTACTGAACAGATCTTCAAAATCCATACCCAATTGTTCCAGATTTGTCTCAACATCCTCGAAAGAAATATCAAATTTGTTCATTATAAGTACCAGTATATCCTCAATCGCACTCACAACGTCAGTGATATCCTCCACCGAAACTTCTTCAACCTCTGCATTTTCTTTTGTAGCAGTGTTAGCTTCAAGATTTCTCTTTACTTTGTTGTCAGAATTTGAAGAAATTGATTTCTTGTCCGTTTTCTGATCAACATTTTCATTTTTCTTATCAGAACTTTTTGAAATGGTGTTATTTCTTTCCGGAAACAACTCCTTTTCTGCTGATACATCTGCAGAACCGTTATCACCGCCTTTCCCGGACACATTAAGAAAGCTTGCAAAATCAGCAACACCAGACTCTTCATCGCCGCCCTTTTTGTTTGTAGCTGCTCCAACCGATAAAAAATTAGCAGCATTAACACTTTCTTGTACCTGCATATACTTCCTCCTTTCGTTTTTAGGAAAATGTAGGTAATTGCAAAACTCTAATATATGTTTCTTTCGTTGTGAATATTGTATAGTTCCATCGCAGACACGCTTTCGCTCGGTTGTTCGCGCAACGGTACTAAACTCACTACGTTCGTTAAGTACCGACGGTCACAAACGGTCTGCTTATGGAATCTATGAAATATTCACAACTCATTATACGTTTTGATGAGTTTCGCAATCATCTATTAGGAAAATGTAGTGCTATGGCATCAATTTCTTCGTGACATTTGCGGCAAAATCAGGTTCCATCTGATCCATTATTTTCGCTCTGCTGTCAGCACTCATAGCAGACATTATTCTTGCAACAGTATCAAGATCATTAGACATCTTATTAAGTACTTCGGCAGCCTCCTTAGGCTTCATACTTTGATAAGTCTTTGCAAGATCCTTGATCTCTTTATCAGATTGCCTGTCTGTGATCAACTGTCTGTAGATAGATTCCGCATATGCCGAATCGATGCTTTCATACCACTTAATATATGTATCGGCATCCGGAGCGTTTTCTCCATAGACTATTTGATTATAAAATTCTTCTTTTTGTTTCTGAAATTCAGACTGACTGCTCTCAAATACTTGCAAACGCTCAACCTGCTTCTTTAAATCTTCATTTTCTTCTTTTAGAGTTTTGTTGCTTGCATTAAGCTCCTCATTGGCTTTTTCAAGTTCTGCGATCATGTCTTTGGCCTGAGATAATGTTGCTATCTTATCATCATCACCACTCTCTTCTGCTTCCTGTTGAAGTTGTTCTTCGCTAGGTTCAGGAAGAATCTTATTAATGACCGGAACATCTTTAAGAATAGGCCGAAGCATCGTGCTTCCAAAACCACCGACATCCAATTTGACTAATGCACAAAGTATCGCAAGCCATACAACAATTATTAAAATAACGAAAAAGAAAGAAAGAATCTTACTTCCAATCCCTTCGCCATCAGACTCTTTTTTCTTTTTTTCTTTATTCTTTTTAGCCATTGTATCTACTCCTCTTTTTCCGATGTATCGTTATATTGATAGCTTACCAGTTGATCTATCTCTTTCATCTCTTCCTGATTGAGTTCCTGCAAAAAAATCTCAAATTGATTCTCTTTAAGCTTTTCATGAATCTTTCGTTCCTGCATAGCCAAATTCATCTTATTCACAGCGGCTTCTAATTCTAGCTCTATAGATCTTACAACCTGCTCCTGTGCTTTTATGTATTCGTCCATAATAATTATGGCTTCTTTACACTGTTCTATTTCTAAAACCTTAAGTTTTTCGGAAACAAGCCTTCTGTAGAGATCAAAATAATCATTTTTACGTTTTTTAAGATTAGCAAGTTCATCCTCCGCCTCATTAAGACGCATGCGGACTACCATATATTCCTGTTTGGCCTGTTCCTCCATTTTATACTTAATGTTAAGTATGTTTTCCATCCTGTAAATGAATTTGGCCATAACAACACCTCATCTTGTATCATTCATTGAAAATGTCCTCTAATAATTCCATTTCCTCATCGAATTGATATTTTGTATCAACATCTTGGGTCAGATAGTCATTAACCTTGTTAATTTTAGTAATAGCATAGTCTATTTCAGGATTAGAACCCTTCTTATAAGCTCCTATATTGATAAGATCCTCAGCTTCATTGTAAGTAGCAAGAACTGTTCTAAGTTTCCCGCTAAGAGTCTTGTGTTCCTTAGTTGCAATTCCACTCATACATCTTGATATACTCTGTAATACATCTATAGCCGGGTAATGATTCTTATGTGCCATTTTCCTCGACAAAACTATATGTCCATCAAGAATACCACGTGCGGTATCAGAAATAGGTTCATTAAAATCATCACCGTCAACAAGAACAGCGTACAATCCTGTAATCGATCCGTTAGACGCATTACCTGCACGTTCAAGAACTCTTGGCAATTCAGCATACACTGACGGAGGATAACCTCTTGTTACCGGTGGTTCACCGGATGCTAATCCTATCTCTCTCTGTGCCATACAGAATCTTGTCATATTATCCATCATAAGTAAAACATCTTTACCCTGATCCCTGAAATATTCTGCAATAGCTGTCGCAGTCTTAGCTGCTTTATTTCTTATAAGAGCCGGTTTATCAGAGGTCGCAATAACAACGACAGAGCGTTTCATTCCCTCCTCACCAAGATCTCTTTCTATGAACTCTCTAACCTCTCTACCACGTTCTCCGATCAGAGCAATGACATTGATATCAGCCCTTGTATTTCTTGCAAACATACCCATAAGTGTTGATTTACCAACACCTGAACCGGCAAATATACCTATACGTTGACCCTTCCCGACAGTTATAGTCCCATCTACTGCCTTAACCCCTAACGGCAGTACATCTGTTATCATCTTTCTCTTTAATGCATCCGGAGGATCAGCATCTATCGGATAAGCAGTTTTAAGATTAAGTGATTTTCCGTCCATTGGACGTCCGAGTCCGTCAAGTGCACGTCCTAACAACTCTTCCCCCACCTGAACCTTTAAAGGTTCTTTTGTGTTCTCCACAGTCGCACCCGGTCCTATCCCCTCTACACTGTCAAACGGCATAAGCAACACACGATTGTCTCTAAAACCAACAACCTCAGCCATGACCTCCTGATTACCGTTTCTTGACTTTATCCTGCAGAGATCGTTAAGTTTACAAGTTGGACCTATTGATTCTATAGTTAACCCCACTATCTTGGCAACCTTGCCAAGTTCCGTTGTGAATGTATTATCAAGCAACGAAAAATACGAATCAAAATCAACTCCCCAAACACCGCTATCCACCAATATACTACTCCTTTATCATCATTTTCAGAGCCTTCTTAAGATTATCAAGCTGTGCGTCTAAGCTGACATCGACAATTCCATTATCAGTATCTATTAGACATTGCATTTTACTTAACTTGGAATCCTCAAAAATCTCAAGCTGAATGCCCGGATTAAGCGCACCATATATATTGTCTTTGTTCCGCAAAACTTCCTCATAATCATCAGGAGACACTTTAATAACAAAATTACGGCTATTGTCTAATTCTCTCATGGCACAATTGATCATATGCATTAACACTCCCTGCATACCTTCAATTGATACTCCTGTGATGTGAGAGACCATTTCAATAAGCCAACGTGAAATATTATTCTCCGTATCTTTGATCAGCTCTTCCTGTTTGAGCTCATAAGCCGCCTGCTGTTCGGCAATCATGTCATTGAGCTGTCTGCTCTTCTCTTCTAACTCCTGTTCAATCTGCCTGCTTCCGTTATTATACCCTTCCTCATATCCCTCATTCTTAGCCTGTTCTCTTATAGAAGCAGCTTCATCAAAAGCTTCTCCTCTAAGCTGTTCAGCCTCATCATGAGCACGGCTTACTATCTCTTCAGCCTCTTTCCTGGCAGAATTAATAATATCCTCTGCGGAAGTATTAGCATTAGAAGTAAGAACATCTGTCAGATCCGGCAATAATGTTGTATCCATCGTAAGAGACGTATCAGTATCCGTTAATTCTAAGCCATCTAATTCCGCATCTTCCAGCATTGCCTCAGCAATAGCTTCTTCTACACTGGCTTCTCTTGATGCAGCAGCCTCTTCAATAGCACTGTCTATACCTTTGATTATTTTATTCTCATTAGCATCTATTACAATTGTTTTGTCATCAGAAAAAGCGACAAATCCCGACTTTATAAGATTAGACAATTATGTCGTCACCTCCGCCACGAGATATAACGATCTCACCGGTATCCTCTAACCTACGTATAATATTAACAATCTTCTGCTGTGCTTCTTCAACATCCTTAAGTCTGACAGGACCCATATATTCCATATCTTCCTTGATCATAGTTGCAAGACGCGATGAAAGGTTGTTGAATATGATATTCTGTACATCTTCATTAGCATTCTTAAGAGCAACAGCAAGCTCATTGTTATCAACATCACGAAGAACTGTCTGGATTGCACGATTATCAAGCATAAGAATATCCTCGAATACGAACATCTTACGACGGATCTCATCTGCAAGTTCAGGCTCTTCAATTTCCAATGTTTCCATGATATGTTTCTCAGTACTTCTATCAACTGTATTCAATATAGATACAATAGCATCTACACCACCGACAATCGTGTAATCCTGATTAACAAGGGAAGCAAGTTTCTTCTCCAAGACCTTCTCAACCTCCTTAATAACATCAGGACTTGTTCTATCCATCAACGCGATACGCTTAGCAACTTCCGCCTGTTTTTCAAGAGGAAGTGAACCAACAACAGCTGCCGCCTGTGATGATGGCAGATAAGCCAGTATAAGTGCTATAGTCTGCGGGTGCTCATCCTGAATAAAATTAAGCAACTGTGACGGATCAGCCTTTCTTACAAACTCAAAAGGTCTAACCTGCAACGAGGCTGTAAGTCTACCGATAACATCCTTGGCCTTGTCTTCTCCAAGTGCTTTATCAAGCAGTTCCTTAGCATATCCGATACCGCCTTCTGCTATATACTGCTGAGCAAGACATATCTCATAGAACTCTTCTAAAACCTTCTCTTTAATATCAGGTGGAACGTTTCTGGTATTAGCTATCTCCAAAGTCAGAGTTTCTATCTCATCTTCTTTTAGATGTTTAAAAACATTAGCTGATTTTTCCGGTCCCAAGGAAATCAGAAGAACTGCAGCCTTCTGAACTCCGGATAATTCTTCATCACTAGACACTTATAATTCCTCCCAAATTAATCCCAGTCATCATTCAACCAGTTACGCAGAAGAAGTGCCACCTCTTCAGGATTCTGGTCAACAAAGTGTTCGATCTGCTGTCTCGTCGCAGATTTGTCACTAAATTCTATATCTTCCAAACTCTGATTCTCTTTCGTAGTAGCCAACAGCGCCTCCACAGATAACTCCGGTTCAAGTTCTGAAACCTCAACCGGTCTCATTCCTCTAAATACAACAAACACAAGTAAAGCTACAATCAAAGCAGCAAGTATAAATTGTAAATAATTAGCAATATTCTGTGCTGCCGAAGTCTCCTTAGGATAAAAAAGCGGAACCTCGTATGCCTGAACAGTTATTCTCTCGGCAGCAATACCTGTAGCATTCTGAATAAGGGAAAGTGTTCCCTCATCAACTTCTATCGGCTTACGCTGATCATTCTCAGCCTGAAACGCTTCAAAATTAGTGCCTTTTAGTTCACCGGCTTTTTTCATCTTAGCCTCATCATATATAACATATTTACTTAAGACGACAGCGAGTGACGAATTGGCAGTATTAACTGTTCCAACAGCCTTCTTGGTTGTTGTCGTAGTAACGCTGTCATTATATTCCTCTTTAATGACATTGGCATTACTGTTACCTGCATTAGCATTTAATATTTCATAATCATTAACATTGTCATCATTAGAGTCAGTACCGGGTATTCCTGCCGCGCCCTCCTGATTCTCCGCAGTATAATAATAATAACTTGTTTTTGGACCCGTGTCTTCTTCAGCATCATCTGTGTAATGATGAACATCCTCTATCTGTTGCTCATTCAGATCAATGTCAAGATTAGCTGTAACCTCTGCATCATTATATACACCGGAATTAACAAGCAAACCTCTTACTCTGTCCTCAAGATTATCCGTAACCTGCGCCTTGACCTTAATAGCTGCAGAAGAATTACTAAGAGCACTGTTAGAACCGCCTTCCGCTCCAAAAAGTAACGTTCCCATCTGATCAATAATTTTAACATTATCTGTTGTTGAATTACCGAGAGATGTCGCAACATAATTAGCAATTCCCTCAACACTACTCTCTTCAAACTTATCAGTTGTGGTAAGTAATATACTTGCAGAAGCTTCCTTTTCTTTCGAAAGCAATGAATTAGTTGAATCAGGAATAGTAATCTGAACAGCTGCCTGCTTAACCCCCTCAATCAATTCAATCTCACTTGCAATATTATTCTGCTTAACAATTATCTGTTTCAACCTTCGTTCACTATCAGTAGTAGACATACTGTTATTAAATAGTAGATCCCAATCATCATTTTTATTGGCCGCTATGTTATTCTCTCCAAGTTTAAGTCTTGCAGTAGATTCCTGCTTTTCATTGACCATAAATGTTAGTCCGTTACTGGAAACGTTATAATCAATAGCCGCTTCGTCAAGAACTGTCTTGGCAGTTGCAGCATCAGCTGTGTTATCAAAAGTGACAAGTTCGACATATTTAGCACGATTAAGCATGAAAATAAGAGCAACCAGTGTAAAAATAACCGCTGCTGAAATACAGACTATCAATGTTTTCTGTTTGCTTGTAAATCGGTTCCAGAACTCTACTATTCTGGTTCGGATTGCTTTTAACCTATCTAACATATGTCTTAATCCTCACTTAAATCTGCATATTCATAAGCTCCTTATAAGCTTCAAGAGCCTTATTAGTAACTCTTACTGTATATTGCAGGGAAATATTAGCTTTCTGCTGGGCAATAGCAAGATCATGTGTGCTTGTTGCATAACCCAAAGAATAATTGATCTCCGATTCCTCTGCAGCATTCTGATAATCATTGGCTTCCTTATACATCTGAATTGCAGAATTAAGAAGATTATCAAACGCAACTCCGTTATCTGTTGTAATCTTAGATGTTGAAAGATTGCCATATAACTGATTAATGGCCTCACTGTTTTGTATTGGCATTATCGTCATGTATGGTCACCCCCTATTACTGGAAAAGCTCCAAGCCTTTTGATGCGATGGCTTTCGATGCGTTAAATGCTGTAGCATTCGCCTCGTAAGAACGGCTTGCATCAATAAGATTGGTCATTTCAGTGACAGTATTAACATTAGGCATATGTACATATCCATTCTCATCAGCATCGGGATGTTCGGGATTATAAGCCATCGGTCCCTCCGTCGTATCCTCAACGATTGCTGCAATCTTAACTCCCTTTGCATGATAGGTTTCTAATTTATTACAAAGAATATGATCAAAGGATGCATTGGAGTTCTCTTGAAATACAACCGTCTGCCTCTTATATACATCACCATTCTCATCTCTGGTAGTGTTAACATTAGCTATATTCTGGGAAATGATATCCATTCTTGTCCGCTGTGCCGTCATTCCGGAAGCAGATACATCCATTGCGTTAAATATGCCGTAACTCATTGATCATCCCTCCTTATCAATTGCTTGAAAGAACTGTCTTATATCTTGAGAACTCTTGTCCTATCTGTGATATAAGTGTATTGTATCTTATTTGATTCTCAGCAAGATAAGCATTCTCTGTATCTATATCAACATTATTGCCGTCTAAGCGATAAGAAAGCACTGAGTGATCAGTATATATCATACCACTGAAATCTGATAAATGTGTGTTGATCTCATCAACTCTGTCATCTAATGGATCACCACCAATCAGTGCCTGTTCAAGATATCTTTCGAAAGAGATATCTTTTCTCTTATAATTAGGAGTATCAACATTAGCAATATTATTGGATATAATAGTATTTCTCGAATTAGCCGCATCAGCTGTTTTGAAAGAGGAACAAGGCTTGAGACTGATCTGAGCGGAAAGGAA
>CAMHMG010000017.1 GCA_946186175.1 uncultured Clostridia bacterium
TATGCTGATGATTGTGGCAGATGTTATAACGGCAGCAATATATGTTTTAGTTGTAGTGTTTCTTTACAGAGATGTAATGAAATGCGAGAAGCGAAAACTCTATGAATGAGAGGAGCGGTGTTATTATGTCAGATTATTCTTTTAAAGAAGAAAGTAAAAAGATGCTTCAACTGTTGAAATACACGAGGCAGTGGAAGCAGAATTTAGCAGTAGCAATTTTATTTTATGTGCTGGGAATATTTTTAATAATGATAGGTGGTTTTAATACATTTCTGGGTGGAATGTATATGGTGATCGCAGGAAACATGCTTTTTAATGGTTATGAACAGCTATTTATGACGTCGTATATGAATACATCCGCAAGACATAGATACTATTCAATCGATTTGTTTTTGGTGTTTAGTATAATATCAATTACTATAGGATATGTTATGGCGTTAATGGTACTTGCTTTAAAAGAAATGCTCATTAATAGGGATTGGGATGAACATATTCAATTTGTAATATTAAAATTAAATATGGGGATGAAAAGCGGAACTGTTCTTGTGTTTATTGGGATAATGGGAATGATTCTCATAATATATTACAGTGTTCAATCTAAGATGTATGGCATAGCTACGATAATATATTTAGTAGCTTTTTTCGGCTTATATATAGTAATGATCAATCTAAGCACAGGGGATGAAATTAATGATACGATTCTGGCGCTCGGTATTAAATGGAAGCAGATTAATATTTCCTTTGGTATAGGGGCTGTTATTGGATATGTGTTCATATTGGCAGGAGCTGTAATTGCCTGGCTGATTAGAAATGCAGTATATGACAGGCAGTATTCACCAGCGTATAAGAAGATGTTTTTGAGACTTTCAAAATGATTTGCCTAAATCATACACTAATGATAAAATCAGTTTATATGTAAGAGAGATGCCCACCTCATAGAAAAGTATTGGCAGGCAACTAGTTAAGAAACAGCTGTGCCGCAGATGATTACAAGGAGAACTGATATGGATGAGAATAACATTAATGCTACAGCAGATGAAGGGAAAAATGCAGAACCGGTCGAGAGTGGAAGTAACGAAACTGTTGTGCTTCCGAAAAAGGCTAATGTTGTAGTTATCGGGAATTCAGGTGTAGGTAAATCAACTCTTATCAACTCTATATTTCAGAACGATGAACTGGCTCGTACCGGTGTAGGTGAATCGACAACAAAAGAGCTTAGAGTATATGAGAGTAAAGATCTTGGTTTCAGACTTATTGATACAATGGGATTTGAACCTGGATTTTTGAACCAGAATAACGCTATCAAGGCTATTAAGAAATGGTCGAGGGATAGTATTAAGAATAATGACGAAGACAGACAGATCCATATGATATGGTATTGCGTTGACGGAACATCTAAGAAAATGTTTCGAAAGAATATTGATATGCTGTCAAGGTCCATGACAATATGGAAAAGTGTTCCTATAATTGTGGTAATTACCAAGTCGTATTCGAAGCCTGAGCGTGAAGAAAACGTTGAAATGGTCTATCGCGCATTTCAAGAACACAAAAAATTATGGGACAATCTCAAAGCAGTCATTCCCATAGTTGCAAGGACATATAAGATTGATGAGGATAATAATGTAAATGTTGTACCGGACGGATTGGGTGAGCTGCTTGCAGAGACGGAAAAATATATTCCGGAGGGACTCATCGCAAGCGTTAAGGACAAGGCTGATTATGAATTACAACAGAAAAGAGTTCTTTCGCATTCTGTTGTCGCCACTTCAGTATTGGCAGGAATCACTATCGGTCTGACACCGATACCATTTGCAGATGGGGCGCTGCTCACACCGCTTGAAGTGGGACTTATCAAAGGTCTTTCTAAGATATACAATGTGGAATATGATAATAATACAGAACTCTTGCAGACGATAGTTAACGCCGGTGCAGCGGGAATCATAGGAAAGACTGCTCTTAGCGGCTTAAAGGCAGTACCCGGAATCAATATTGCGGGAGAGGTATTAAATGCTATTGTTGCCGGCAGTGTAATCGCTGCTTTGGGTGAGGGTTGTGCTTATATATTTGAGCAGATATATCTTGGTAACAAGAGCTCTACAGATATTGAATGGGTTAAGAAGATATTAGAATCAAAGGCTGCGGAAAGCCTGTCCGGACGTATGGAAGGAATCATTACGGATTACTCTAAGAAGAAGGAATTAGGTAAGGTTTCGAAGAAGGATATTCTTTCGATTATTTTGCGTAATATAAGATAATGAAAAAGTTTTTTATACTAATCTCCATCGGAGAAGCTGATTTTCAATGGGTTTGCGAATTGAAGTTATTAAGAAAATTAATGGTTACGAATAAACATTTACAAATTATAAAGTGATAATAACAAGGTGGTAAATGAGATGCTTGATAAAGAAGATTATATGCGTCGTGCGATAGAGCTGGCAAAAAAAGGTGACGGGAAAGTTAATCCTAATCCGTTGGTGGGCGCAGTTATAGTAAAGGATGGAGTGATAATCGGAGAGGGTTATCACATGAAATACGGAGGACTTCATGCAGAGAGAAATGCATTCGGAAGTCTTGCTGATCCCAAGCTTGCAGAAGGGGCAGAAATGTATGTTACATTAGAACCATGCTGTCATCACGGAAAACAGCCGCCCTGTACTGAAGCGATAATAGAGCATGGTATTTCTAAAGTATATGTGGGTTCTGATGATCCTAATGAATTAGTGGCAGGAAAGGGGATTGGGCTTCTTCGTGATGCAGGAATATATGTGGAGACGGGTTTTTTGAAAGAAGAATGTGATGCACTTAATCCGGTATTTTTCCATTATATAACCACTAAAACACCGTATGTCATCATGAAATATGCTATGACATTAGACGGCAAGATTGCAACAAGAACAGGGCATTCACAGTGGGTTTCAGGAGAAGAGTCAAGAAATCGTGTACAGCAGACACGTAATACATTACCTGCAATTATGGTTGGTATAGGAACAATATTAAATGATGATCCTAGACTTACATGCCGTATGGAAAATGGAAGAAATCCAATTCGTATCATATGTGATTCAAAGCTTAGAATTCCTCTTTCTGCTAATGTTGTAACTACGGCAAAGGAAGTGCCAACGATTGTTGTGACAGTGGAACCTCATGCTGAGTATAACCGTTTCTGGCATGAACAAAAAGAAGAGCTTGAGAAAGAGGGTGTTGAGATATTGCTAGTAGAAGAAAAAGACGGAAGACCTGATCTTAATGACCTTATGATAAAGCTTGGAGAGAAGCAGATAGACGGTATACTTCTTGAGGGTGGATCAACTCTTAATTATGCTGCCCTGCAGGCAGGAATCGTACAGGAGATTCACGCATATGTTGCACCCCAATTTTTTGGTGGTTCAGGTTTCTACACACCCGTAGGAGGCGAGGGCGTAGAGAAAGCAACAGAAGCTATGGGCTGCACATTTATCTCTGCGGAACAGATAGGAGAGGATATTCTTCTGAAATATCGGATATGATAAATGAATATTGCATCCTACAGATGCATATGCTATAATGTGTCTAGGCAAAAAGATATGAGTACTAAGATGCCTTCACAAAGCGAACCCCCTGGTAGCGGCTACTATCAGGGGGTTCTTGCTCATTAAGGAGAGCTATTCCTTTTTAGGCTGATTGTCTTCGATGCTTCTGTCCAGCCATTTGCAGATATAATGGCAAGTAATATCTGCCACGACAGAAATTAAGAAAGATATGAGTACTTGTAACAATGCCCTCACCCCCCTTCCGTTGCCAGATTGGGGAAGACAACACAATTATTATACCATATGTCAGATAATAAATGACAATTATTTTGAAGACAGAATCGCAGTTGATGGGGCGCATGAGGTCCGGTGGACCTCAGTACTGCGCGGACCGAAGCGGAGCGTAGACAGTTGGAGTAAGAAAAAGGTTCAGTGAACCTTTTTCCCAACGAACCGACCGACGAGGCGGAAACGCCGAGGAGACCTTGAACCCATGGGTTGAATGCACGCATCTGCGTGCAATAAGAAAAGCAGGTGATTATTCACCTGCTTTTCTTATCCACTGCAGATGATGGGAGTTGAACCCACACGAGTGTTACCTCACTAGAACCTGAATCTAGCGCGTCTGCCATTCCGCCACATCTGCATGTCACATATAAGCGACTTGTATATATTATATCATTTTAAGGAAAAATGCAAGGGCGTTTTTTCAATAATATGACAAAAGTCATGTTCAATTTATTTCTTTTTTCACTACAAAGCATTTTTGATAAATGTTATTTTATGATCACAAAAGCAATTCACAAGTAAAGGAGATGTGATGATGGATACTATTTTAAAAACCATTGATCTGACTAAAAAATATGATAATAAAACAGTTGTTGATAATCTTAATATCGAGATAAAGGAAGGTGAGGTGTTTGGATTATTAGGTCCTAACGGTGCCGGTAAGAGTACAACGATGAATATGATATGTAACCTCGTTAAGCCTGACTTTGGAAGTGTAGAATTCATGGGAAAGGATTATGCAAAGAATAAGAAAAAGCTTAGCAGAAACCTTGGTTACATACCGCAGAACCTTGCGATTCATGGAAGTCTTAAGGCGTGGGAAAATGTTGAATTATTTACATCTCTATATGGAATAAAGGGAGAACAATTAAAAGAAAGAATTGATGAATCTTTGGAGTATGTTGGTCTTTCAGAACGGAGAAATGATTATGCCAAGACGTTTTCAGGTGGAATGAAAAGAAGACTTAATATAGCCTGTGCAATAGGACATCATCCCAAACTTCTGATATTTGATGAGCCCACAGTAGGAATTGATCCTCAATCAAGAAACTTCATTTTGGAGAAGATAAAAGAGTCAAACAAAAACGGGACAACGGTAATATATACCAGTCATTATATGGAAGAGGTTGAGGCAATATGCACACGAATTGCGATCATGGATAACGGTAAGGTGATTGCTTCGGGAACTTCAGAGCAACTGAAGAAACTTGTTACAGACGATATATCAGAGATTACACTGGAAGAGGTGTTTTTAACACTAACAGGAAAGAAATTGAGGGATTTATAATATGATAAGATATTTGATCAAAAACAATTTTAAAATCATGTTTCGAAACAGCGTGAATATATTCATGTATGTCCTCTGTCCTATCATAACTTCGGCTGTGTTGATAAGTGCTTTCTCAACTCTTTTGGAAAGCTTTGAATCGGTAGATGCATTTGACGTTGGTTTCAGAATTGAGGAGGGCAGTGAACTTTCACCATATATCGATAAGCTTATGGAAATCGGAAAAGATAATGGTATTACATTTACCGAATACAAATCCGGATCGCCAAAGCAAATTGTGGATGATCACAATCTGGGCGGCTTTGTCGAGTTTGGTGAAAAAGATTATACAGTATATGAGAGTGATGATAAAGAGGTTGAGGGGGCGACACTTGAATATCTGATATCAGCATTTTTTAACAGTGCTTTAAGCGGAGATATCGATGATATTACACTTGATATTGAATATTCTGAGCATGCCGTGCCGGTCAATTCCACGGATTATTACGGTATTATCTATATAGTATATTTTGGATGGTGCGCTATAGTATGTGCCGCAGGTCTTCTTTCGCATGAGAAGAAGAACAGGATAAATGACAGGCTTAAGATATCAAACCTGTCATCCTTACAGATATATCTTGCAAGGCTGATACCTATTGTTATGGTGGTTGCGTTAGGAATAGGAACGGCTGCAGTTATAACATCGTTTCTGTTAGGAGTCCATTGGGGTAATATAGTTTTGTCAATCCTTTTGATACTATTGATGATAACAGCAGCTTCCTCTATGGAATTGATGATCTATGAAATGACATTTAGCATGGTCGGAACTATAATTATTACCTTCGGAGTGGTATGGGTTATGGGATTTGTCGGAGGAAGTTTTGAGACATACATGTTTTCAGGGCATTCGGAAATGGTCAAAATGCTCACTCCGATCTATCACGGAAACAGAGCTTTGGTAGAATTATCAACCATGGGACACAGTGATTATGTAGTAAGTTCGATGTTATATTCGATCATAATTACGATTGTTTGTTCATCTATTGCAGTGTTTATAGGAAGTGTGAGGAGGTCAGTTAAGAATGCTTGAGATTATAAAAACCACTTTAAAACTTCTTTTCAGAAATAAAGGATTCTGGTTCTTTCTGATAATTACGCCGGTGTTATCAACATTTATTTTAAAAGTTAAACAGGAAAATATAAGTGCTTATGAAAATGTCGGTGAGACTGAGATAGTAGAGCTTGATGACATAGACTCAAAGGTTGCGTATTATGGTGGAAAAGGTAAGTATGTTTTGAAAGTTTATGATGCGTCAGGCAGTGATCTGTCAGAGTATATGTTGAATAAACTTTTACAAAGTGGGGCTTTTACGGTATGCAGGGCGGATGTACCTGATATGACAAGGGCTGATATGGAGGCACATTTACATGTTGACGGATTTGATGACAGAATGGGAGCAGCTATATATGTCGAAAAGAATTTTGATGAAAAGATAATTGATAATGCGGAAGATGCGCTTACTGTCTATGTTATGTCTGATGATGAAAGACATAAGCTCCTTGAAAATGAAATAAAAATGTGTACCGGACAGATCCGAAATGCATATATGATGGGCAATGAAGACATAGTTGATACTTTAAATAAAATGAATGAAGCAATTCCATCCAAGGAAGTCAGATCTATTGCAGGAAAAGATAAAAGAGAACTCACCATAGAGCAGCTTGATAAAAGGACGCTTATGGGATATGCGTTTGCAATACTGACATTGGGATATGTGTTTGGCGGAATATTCATAGCGCACACAGCTATTAAGGAAGAGAAGGATATGGTGTTTACAAGGATCAAACTTACCAATCTTACCAACGGGCAATATTTTACAGCCAAATTCATATGCGGAGCGATAGTTTCTTTATTGCTGACATTTATTATGGCTGTTTGTACGGTTACCTTTGGTGAGGACGATATGGGAATAAGCATGCTCTCATTTCTTGTTATGATCTTTCTGATGGGACTCATTTTCTCGTCTATAAGCCTGCTGCTTGGAATATTGCTGGGTAATGTTATGAGCGCTAATGTTGCAGCATTTACATTATGGAGTATGTCGGCATTACTTGCAGGACTTTATTTCCCGCTTGATCATACAACTAAGGTGGTCAGGGCTTTTGCCTATATGATGCCGCAAAAATGGTTTTTAGAGGCGACAGAAATGATAATGACTAAAGACAATAAGGTATATTTTATGTTATTATGTATTACAGTAGCATATATGGTCATAACATTGAGTCTTGGAAGTGTAGGTATTAAATACAAGAACTATGAGTGAACGGATAAGGGAATACTATTTTATTTTTATCAGGCTGGCACTTATTGTAGTGTTTAGTCTATACGGAATGATATGTGAAGCAAAACAAACAGGAGTATCTGTGAAGATACTCTTGCTTGTTTCGTTTTATATATGTCTGATGTCGTTAAAAGAGATAAATGTCGGGAAGAAGAGGATGGTATGTGCACTGGCAGGTGTATTGTTTTGTCTGATTATTTTTTATCTAAGCAGGGAATCATTTTACCTGCTTGGAATTTTGACCGTGTTTGAAATTCTATCGCTGTTTCCAGAGCTTGATGTTAAATGGTATTTGGCTCCGCTAGCGATAATTGTTTATGATATATCGGTAGGAGATATAACAAGACCGTTAATTATTATATTGCTTTCCATTCTATATATACAACACAACTTTGTTATAAAGGGATATCAAAGCCGTTTACATGAGGATATTGAGGTTGAACAGAACCTTAAGAAAAATATGCGTGAGCAGGAATATGCAGTAAAGGAAGAAATGAAACGTAATATGCTGCTTTCGGAAAATCAGATATTAGAGGAGAGGGCAGCATTATCACAGACACTGCATGATAAGCTCGGACATAATATTAACGGGTCGGTTTATCAGTTAGAGGCGGCAAAGCTTCTTATGGAGAAGGATCCGGAAAAGACAAAGAACATGCTTCAGGCAGTTATAGATCAGCTTAGGACCGGGATGGATGAGATACGTGCCATATTAAGAAAAGAGAGACCGAAGAAAGAAGAACTTGCAATGCTGCAGTTATACAAACTGTGTGAGGATTGTAACAGCAAGGGGGTAGAGGTTAATCTTGATACGGAAGGAGACATATCGAGAATTGCTGATGATATGTGGGAGGTTATTTTAGATAACGCATTTGAAGCCGTATCTAATTCAATGAAGTATGCTAAATGCAGGCATATTAATATAAAACTTGTTGTTCTTAATAAAATGGTCAGATGCAGTATTGTTGATGATGGAGTTGGATGCAAGGATATCAAAGATGGAATGGGAATATCAGGTATGAGACAGAGGGTGAGGATAGTTAACGGTTCACTTTCTTTTGAAACTGAAGCAGGTTTTGCTGTTAATATGATATTGCCTATATAATGAGAAGCACTTTATGCATCTCATAACGCTCTAAAACTTCGTTTTATCGCTATCTTATCAGGTGAAAGTAAAGTCTGCGCTTTGCTTGACATTCCTTTCCTTCTGATAAGATATATTATAATATAGAGGAGAGGATATCGGATGGAAAAGATTAAGGTCATAATAGCAGATGATAGCGATTTTGTAAGAGACGGAATGAAGATAATACTTGATGTGGATGATGAGTTTGAGGTTATAGGTACTGCGGCAAACGGAAGAGAAGCTGTTGAGATTGCAAGGAAGCAGAACCCGGATGTCTTTCTCATGGATATTCAGATGCCGGACATGGATGGTATAGAGGCTACTAAGATAATTGTTGAAGAAAATCTTGGCAAAGTTCTTATACTTACAACCTTTGATGACGATGAACTTGTAAAACAGGCACTTAAAAACGGCGCTAAGGGATATCTTATCAAAAATCACACACCGGATCATTTGAAGCAGATGATCAAATCGGTATATTACGGATCGGGAGTGATGGATGAGACGGTTTTTAGTTCACTTAATTTTGATGATGTAACAGGTAATAAGTGCTCGGATAAATTTGATTCTTCTGATTATTCACCACGAGAACTTGAGATCATACAGGCGGTGGCTGACGGTTTGTCCAATAAGGAGATTGCTGATAAGCTTTTTATTTCTGAGGGGACAGTTAAGAATTATATTACCGGCATTCTGTCAAAGGAAGGTCTTTCACATAGGACGGCACTTGCGGTATACTATCTGACAGGAAGGAAATGAGGATTAGGGGATTGCGAAACTCTGTTTTGCTTTTCTTCTTTTTGTATATTATATATATCCAACGCAGACACGTTTTCACTCCGTCGCACGCACAGCGGTACTAAGTTCGTACTTTGTACTCACTACCAAGTAGGTGCATGACACTAGAACTCACTGTGTTCGTTAAGTGTCATTGGAAGTACCGGTGGGTGCGAAGGGTCTGCTTATGGATAATATACAATATGCACAGATAATTATATTCAAATTATGAGTTTCGCAATTACCTATAAAGTAATCGTTGAAAGGAGTTAGGTTATGCAATATAGAAAAGACAAATATGGTAATGATATTTCAGTACTTGGTTTTGGATGTATGAGATTTACCAAGAAGGGTAATTCGATTGATATTGATAAGGCAGAGAAGGAGATCATGGCAGCATATAAGGCCGGAGTTAATTATTATGATACTGCATACATTTATCCCGGTAGCGAAGTTACGATTGGAGAGATATTTGAAAGAAACGGCATACGTGAAAAGATTAATATTGCCACAAAGCTTCCACAGTATCTTATAAGCAGTAGGGCGGCTATTGACAAGTATTTTGATGAGGAGCTTAAGAGGCTTAGGACTAGCTATGTTGATTACTATCTTATGCATCATCTGACAGATGTATTCATGTGGGAGAAACTGAAAAACATTGGGATACTGGACTGGATCAAAGAGAAGAAGGACAGTGGACAGATTAGAAATATCGGTTTTTCATATCATGGTAATTCTGATAATTTTGTAAAGATATTAGATGACTATGAATGGGATTTCTGCCAGATTCAATATAATTATCTTGATGAGAATACACAGGCAGGAACGGTTGGTCTTAAGGCTGCTGCGGATAAAGGGATTCCTGTTGTTATCATGGAGCCGCTTCGTGGTGGTAAACTTGTTAACATGCTTCCGGATTCAGCAAAGAATAGTTTTAAAGGAAGTAATAGAGACTGGACTCCGGCAGAGTGGGCATTTCGCTGGCTTTATAATCAGCCTGAGGTTACCTGTGTTCTGTCCGGTATGAACTCTGTTGAAATGGTTGATGAGAATTGCAAGACTGCGAGTGAGGCGACAGCGGGACATATGACAGAAGATGATTTCAAGGTGCTTGAAAAGGTGACGAAACAGATACATGAGAATGAGAAGGTGGGCTGTACAGGCTGCCGTTACTGTATGCCATGTCCGAAAAATGTTGATATACCGGGAACATTTCGCTGTTACAATGTTATGTTTACAGAATCCAAGAATAACGGGAGATTTGAATATGCCCAGACGGTAGGGCTGACAAAGGAGCCTGCATTTGCAAGCCAGTGTATTGAGTGTGGTAAATGTGAAAAACACTGTCCGCAGAATATTCCGATAAGAGAGAAACTTAAGGAAGCGGATAAGGCATTAAGACCACTTCCATTTAAGGTCGGAATTAATATTGCAAGGAAATATATGCTAAGAAAAACGAAAAAATAAAGTAAAAATATATAAATTATACGAATTGCTTTTGAAAATAAAATATGATAATATAATTCGGGTTTATTAATGAGTGAACGTGAATGCTTTAATTAATAGTGATTAAAACAATTGCAATCATTTATATTTCATAATATATGGAAGGAGTACTTTTGATATGAAAAAATATTCTGAGATGACTAAAGAAGAGCTTCAGGCTGAACTTGAAACTCTCAAAGAGAAGTATAATGAGTATCGTGGTATGGATCTTGCTCTCGATATGAGCAGAGGTAAGCCATGTAGAGAACAGCTGGATATCTCAATGGGAATGATGGATGCGCTTAATTCCCATGTTGATCTTTCATGTGAAGATGGAACTGACTGCCGTAACTATGGCTTGTTAGATGGTATTCCGGAGGCAAAGGTACTTATCGGAGATATGATGGAAAACCATCCTGATAATATAATTATTTATGGTAATTCTTCGCTTAATGTTATGTATGATACAGTTGCAAGAGCTATGACACATGGTATCATGGGACATACTCCTTGGTGTAAGCTTGATAAAGTGAAATTCCTTTGTCCGGTTCCCGGATATGACAGACATTTTGCGATAACAGAATATTTTGGTATTGAAATGATTCCTGTTCCGATGACTTCTAAAGGTCCTGATATGGATATGGTTGAGAAACTTGTTTCTGAGGATGAAGCTATTAAGGGTATCTGGTGTGTGCCTAAGTATTCTAACCCACAGGGTTATTCATATTCGGATGAAACAGTAAGACGTTTTGCAAGACTTAAACCTGCAGCCCAGGATTTCAGAATTTTCTGGGACAATGCATATGGTATACATCATTTATATGAGGATAAGCAGGATTATCTTGTAGAGATACTTGCAGAGTGTAAGAGAGCCGGTAATCCTGATCTTGTATATAAGTTTGCTTCAACTTCTAAGATTACATTCCCGGGAAGCGGAATAGCTGCACTTGCAACCTCACTTAACAATATGGAGGATATCAAGCATCAGCTTAAGAATCAGACTATAGGACATGATAAGGTTAATCAGTTAAGACATGTAAGATTCTTTAAGGATATTCATGGAATGACAGAGCATATGAAAAAGCATGCTGATATAATCAGACCTAAGTTCGAGGCAGTTCTTGAGATTTTAGACAGAGAACTTTCAGAGCTTGAAATCGGTACCTGGACTAAGCCAAACGGCGGATACTTTATAAGTTTTGATTCTCTGGATGGATGTGCTAAAGAGATAGTATCTATGGCTAAGAAAGCAGGTGTTACCATGACAGCAGCTGCTGCAACATGGCCATATCATAAGGATCCACATGATTCTAACATTCGTATAGCACCTACATATCCGCCAATTGAGGATCTTAAACTTGCGACAGAATTGTTTGCACTTTGCGTTAAGATTGTGAGTGCAGAGAAACTGCTTGAAAAATAGGGTTTGCAAGAGACAGGAGACAGGGAACGGTTCCCTGTCTCATATAATCAAACAGCTCGACAAATTCCAGTCTACATCAGCGGCGCATACAGACGAAGCAGTGAGAGCCACAGTCTGTATGGTTTGTTAAGTTTCAAACAATATTCATAGGTCATTTCTTCTGACTGTTCTATAGTATCTAATATATCTTCTTTGATAGCTTCTATCACCTTACAGTGGTACATATATGCAGCACATTCAAAATGCAGATAAAGGCTTCTGTAATCTAAATTGATGGAGCCAACTACAGCATATTCGTCATCTGCCACCATCATTTTACAGTGTATAAAGCCCGGAACAAATTCATATATCTTAACTCCTGCTTTGGTAAGAGGTTCATAAAATGAACGAGTAACCATAAAGATTGCTTTTTTATCCGGAATTCGTGGCGTAATAATTCTGACATCAACACCGCTTTGAGCGGCAAGGGTAAGAGCTGTGATCATTTCCTGATCTACAATAAGATACGGAGTTGTTATATAAACATAGTTTGTGGCACGGTTTATAATGTTAAGGTATACATTTTCTGCTACGACTTCGCTGAAAAGCGGATTGTCGGCATAGGGCTGAACAAAACCGTCACCGAAAGGTTGACCTGCTTTTGAATCTATGTCAGAGGATTTGACGCCTGACTTTGCTGAATTGTTGACAGAAACTTTTCTGATTGACTTTTCTGATTCATTTGTAGAAGTTTTGTGTTTTGACTTTTTTGAATTGTTGGCAGATGCTTTATGGTCTGTCTTTTTTGATATTTTATGTGAATTGTATTTCTCGTAGTCAACTTCTTCTTTGGATAAATGCTGCCAGAATTGCAGGAACATTACTGTGAAATTCCAGGTGGCATCACCTTTTATCATAATACCGGTATCCTTCCAGTAGCCACCCAGACGTTTACGTTGATTGATGTATTCGTCTGCAAGATTGACTCCTCCGGTAAATGAAGTAACTCCATCTATGACCATAATTTTTCTGTGATCCCTGTTGTTGAGACGCAGTGATAATGTCGGAAGAAATGGATTAAAACAGTAGCATTCGATACCCCATTGACTTAGAGTTTCAGGATAGTCTGATGGGAGAGTGCGGATACATCCCATATCATCATAGATGATCTTTACTTCTACACCTGACATCGCTTTTTTCTTTAATATATCAAGTATGCTGTTCCAAAATATACCTTCATGTATTATGAAGTATTCAAGGAAAATAAATTTTTCGGCTTTTTCAAGTTCTTCAAGCATTTTTAAATACATTTCCTCACCGGAAGAAAAGTAGGATGCTGAGGAATTCTCGTGGATGGGATAACCTGCAAGGTTATAGATATAGCGTGCCTGTGGAGTTGCGTAGTGATTGGTGTTGTCTATATGAGTTAGAACATCTTCATTCTGATGAAGGTGGGTCTTGGATTGCTTAACTGCTTCTCTTACGCTTTTCCTAAAGGCACGTCTTGTGGTATTGACTGACAATATCAGATAGAAAAGACCACCGAAGACGGGAATAAAGAGAATTGTTATACACCAGGCCAGTTTATAAGCAGGATTGATAGGGCGGTTTATAATGTAAATGACAACAAGTATGCTTATAAATGACATGATTGCCTGAATATTGATATATTGTTCGCGGAATTTGAGATAAGCATATAATAGAAACGCAAGTTGAATTAGAACAAGGACTATTACCCATGCTAACTTAGAAGTGAATAATGCATAATCGCCTCTTTTTCGTTCTTTGTCAATAACCTTTTGCTTTCCCATAATGTCTCTCCTTTTGCTGGTTTTTATTCGCTTATTATTAAATCATGTTGCCTGTCGTCTAAGTGTAGTTTATCGCAAAAGTGTTGATTTTTCGTGCAAGCAAGAAATCATCACTTTTACTAATTATATCATTCTCCAGTCCACCTGCCGGCAGCTCCGCATGGAAGAATAAGGCCGTTAGAGCTTACCGGAAGTCCGACCTCATCTGATGTAACGGTTCCTCCGTGACGGCTGACGATTTCAGTTGATATCATGTAAGTAAGAACAGCAGGAGCAAGTCCTGTTGTATATGAGTTTACAAGAAAGAATAAAGGTTTATCGCTTAGCAGCTGTTCGCAAAGACTGATAAACGGATGAATCTTTTCTTCTATCTTCCATATCTCACCTTTAGGTCCTCTGCCATAGGAGGGAGGATCCATGATTATTCCATCATAGTGATTGCCACGCCTGATTTCTCGTTCAACGAATTTGACACAGTCGTCTACAATCCAGCGGATAGGAGCTTCTGATAGTCCTGAAGCTGCAGCATTTTCCTTAGCCCACGTAACCATGCCCTTTGAAGCATCAACGTGCGTAACGGATGCGCCTGACATGGCAGCCGCACAGGTTGCTCCACCTGTATATGCAAACAGATTCAACACTTTAATCGGTCTGCCTGCATTTGAAATGAGATCGGAAAACCAGTCCCAGTTAGCAGCCTGTTCCGGAAAAAGACCTGTATGTTTGAAACTGAATGGTTTCAAGTGGAAGGTAAGCTTCTTGTAGTGAATGGACCATTGCTCGGGAAGGTCAAAGAATTCCCAATTGCCGCCACCTTTTGCACTTCTGTGATAATGAGCGTTAAGCTTCTTCCACAAAGGATTCTTTTTTTCTGTATTCCATATAACCTGAGGGTCCGGGCGCAATAATATATATTTGCCCCAGCGCTCTAATTTTTCTCCGCAAGAAGTATCAATTACTTCATAATCTTTCCAATTTTCTGCTATCCACATAATGTCTCCAATCTTTTGTATTGTCGGTAATCATTCGATTCTATAATATGGTGGCAAAAGGACTTTTGACACTTATCTCATATTATACATAAAAATATTCTCACTTAACATTATATATTCAGTATGGGATTTGTCAAATAAGCAACAATGTTTTATAAGTTATCCTAATTCTCATTATATAAAATTATTGCCGAACACAATATGTAATATTGTACTCGGCAGTTAATTAGATTTATAGGTATAATATATGTATTTTTTATGTAGTTTATTATTATTAATTGATTAATATATTTGTTTTACTATGAAAGTTAACGAATTAAGTTCGTAGAGCGAAAATGAGTGTTACTTTCATGTATACAGCGACGCTTAGCAATACCTGAGACCTTGACGAGTGTGCGAGCCTGGTTCGAAGTATACACAGTAATCCGAGCCCAAAGGGTGACAGATGAGCTTAGCATAGTCGTTTAATTAGCAGGTTCGGATTTAATGATCGTAGAATCGTCATCATTGTCTAAACCGGTATTTTTGTTCTTGAACTTTGTGTCCTTTGCAGCTTTGACCAAAATTGCATTAGGCATATAACGTCCTCTTCCGGTAACGGATGACGATTTGGTAATAAATTGTCCGTTATAATACATTACAGATGAGCTTCCACCATCGAGATTCATACCCTGATATGCATGATAACGAAGCATTATATTGGCACAATCCTCGACAGTACATCCAAGACTGTGAGTCTGTCGTCCGTCTACGACCAGTAAGAGCATGGAACCTTCTTTGGTCTGACCTATTGTTGATCGCGGCTGAATTCCCATGCCGTAGGTCCCGTCTACAACACTTACACCGTCAATTATTAACCCGGGATAAAATTCCATACCCCAGCGGTATTCTTCCTGCATTCCTTCGGTAAATGCAGATATATACATACGTTCATCTTTCTCCTTGACACCAAAATATTTCCATGCAGCTTCTTCGTGATGAGAGCTGTAATCAACCCCGTCAATTACAAGACATCCCTTAATCTGTGAACCGAGTCCTTCACCTTTGGGATCTACGAAACCGCTGGCATTAATACCAAGTATTGCATTATTGGTTTCACAGAAGGAGTCTATCTCCTGCCCTATGGAACCGTAAGCGGCAGCTTTGCCCATGAATACCTGCTCTGACTCTTTGACAATAGCAAGTTTACCCTGGTAACCGCTTCCTTTGACGCCTATTATTAAAAGATTATTAGGAATGTCGACAACTAATAGGTCGTCACCTTCTGTTGTTTTTAATCTTAATTTTTTGTCTAAGTCTTCAATTAAGAGTTTGTCATATCCATCTTCAACCAAGTCAGGATGTTTTTTAATATAATCGGAGAAGGAGGTGCTTTTGAGTTCCCAGTATTTACTGAAAAATTCGATACTTTCTTCAGAATCCACGATGCTTTCAACATTTTCCCAGGTGCTTGCAAGATCTTCCTGGTCTTTTCTTCCCTCTTTATATTTGAGCATTACTTCAGCTATTACTGAGTCAGGGAAAAACCATGTTGCAAGCCAGTGATGAGTGTTAGTGGTCATAGCTGTCTCAATATAGATCGTTCGCCATCTGGCGATAAATGGTATGCTGGAATAAACAACTGTCAAATACATTACTATTATTATGGATAATGCAATGGCACTTCGAAGAAAATGATTGCGTAGTTTTTCTCTTTTTGTTTTTGATTTTTTTGATAAATTATTACCGCTGTGTAGTTCTTCAAAAGAAACTATTGTAGATTCTTCAGCGTGGGTATTATTATCTGTATCATTATTAATGTTCATGAGATTATCTCCAATTGTAAAGTAATATTTATTAAATTGTCCTAACGATAGAATAGGAATAAACGGCACAACATATAGGTCGGTTTGACTACATATTGTATAATAACAGATAATTATACAAAAATCCATAAATTTCGATAAAATGGTAAAATATGTATCATTTGTTTTTAATCTTTGTTGTAAACGTACATTGCTTAATCAAGATGTATAGTTGTATATTCGCTTTCGGTAGTTGTATTCTTTTTACTTTTTTTGGGTGCCCCGGTATTTTTAGAGTTGCTTGTACTATTGTTGGCTTCTGGTTCCGGAGAAGTACCTTTGCTTACAGTAAGTGTTAAAATGTTAACTGAGCCCTTCGTAAAAGATGAATCAGCGACGATGCTCTGTGCAATTACTATACCTATTGAATGTTCAGTATTATATTGATAGTCTGTTTGTATGGTAATATTCGGATCAAGTTCTGATATTTTTGATACAGCATCTTCTATTGTCATTCCTGTAAGGTTTATCATAGTGATCAATTCATACGGTTTTTCATCAATATATGAGTTATCTTCAGATGTAGTGTTATCAGTTTTAGTATACATATTTTCTGTTGTTGATTTAGATGAGTCTGTTTGTATATTAGAGGTATTTGTATTATTAAAATATGTATATATTTTTCTTATAGATACTCCTGTTATTACAAGTATGGAAAGAAATACTATCGATAGTGCGGTTTTTTGGATCAAGGATGATTTTTTTAAAAGTTTTTCTTTGTGAAAAATGCCACTTGTTTTTTCTGTTTTGAAATTGTCTTGGTTATCATCATTATCAAGGCTATATGTTGATGGTGGCATTGGTTTTATCATAACAGTAATTGGTTCTTCTGTAATTGTATGTGTAGATAATGAATGATAAAATGCTTTAACAGATGAAAAACGCTCAGAGTATGACAAGCTTAAAGCTTTAATGATTGCATTCCATTGAAAAGGGTTGATATCTGAATCAGTCGGGAGAGGAAAGTGGTCATAGTTATCTTGCTGCATACGTATTAGAGCATCAACCGGTGCTTTGCCGGTAAGAATATAATGCATAGTGGCAGCAAGCCCATATACATCAGTCCATGGTCCAATACGCCCGTTTGCAAGATATTGTTCAGGCGGGGCATAGCCTGCTTTAAGAATTACAGTCATTGTTTTTGTCTCATTAGGATTGACAACACTTACAGAACCAAAATCAATAAGGTGTAATCTGTTGTCCAAGCCTACAAGTAGATTGTCCGGACTAATATCACGGTGAATTAATCCCTTTTCATGAATTATAGCCAGATCTTTCATAACAGGCAACATGAGTTCATACATATCAGAAAAAGATAAAATACCTTCTGTCTGAATCAATTGTTTCATGGAGATTCCTTCAATGAAATCCATTACAAGATATGCTGTGGAATTAGTCTCAAAAACGTCAATGATAGTGACGATACTGTCAAGGTTACTGAATTCTTTGAGAAGCACAGCTTCATTAAGGAAACGTTGTAACCCTTTTCTAAAAGAAACAGAAAAATCCCCTCCAAAGTGAGTCACTTTATAAGGGATATCGTTATGATCTCTTCCTGCAATGCCGGAAGGAAAGTATTCTTTGATTGCTACACGCACTATATCATCAGATTCTTTGATATGACCTGCGTAGGTTATTCCGAATCCACCTTCGCCTCGCACATAGTCAATTATATATTTGTTGTTAAGTACATATCCTGTAGGAAGGGTATGTGTTGTTTCATGTTCGTTCATGTGCAATTCCTATTATATTTTGAAAAGTAAAATGTTTATTCATGTATACATGATGTAGTTGGTGAAGTAAGCTCCTTAAGGAGCGCAACTTAAACCTTAGTGTTGTTCTGCATATTATGTAATATGATGTTAATAATATGAGGTAAATAATAAGTTGATTATTACATACATAATATATAAATAGATTGTAGCATGAAATATAATAAATTACCAGTTAAAATGCTCA
This sequence comes from uncultured Clostridia bacterium, assembly GCA_946186175.1. Taxonomy (GTDB): domain Bacteria; phylum Bacillota; class Clostridia; order Lachnospirales; family Lachnospiraceae; genus CAG-590. The sequence goes on from CAMHMG010000017.1 coordinate 18,803, forward strand.
TTACACAAAGAAACAAAGAGCAATTGGCATTCTCCTAGTTGTATAAGGTCTCTGTCATTTATAATAGTATCTTCTGAAATAGTTTCGTCATTGACGATTGTGGGATTAGATGAAATATTAGGTTTTAAAGTGAAAATATTAGAGTGTCTGTTATAGTGTATGATAGCGTGATCTTCGCGGCTTATTGTTGCTTCATTTTTGATGCAGACATTCATGTTCATATTGCGCCCTATATGATTATCACCCGGATAAATAGTGTAGCTGCGTCCACGCTTAACACCGGTAAGACATACAAGCCACCCTATTGTAAGTTTATCAAATAAAGGTTCTGAAGTGGCGGTTAATGGAGTCACGTTCTCTGTTGGAACCTTGGGTGCACACTCTTTGATATGTATATTCTGCATTTCTTCATAAGATGTTGCAAACGGATTATTTTCATTTTCTTTTTTTATTTCTTTATATCTTATTGAGTTGCTGCAATGTGGACAGTAAGGGAATTTGTCGCTATTGTAGTAATGGTTGTTGGGACATTTTTGTAGGTTCATAGTATTCTCCATTCGTAATGCTTTATTAAAGGTTATATATTTGTGCAGTGCATCGACACGCTGTATAGTTAAAATATTATATAAAGCCTATTCGATAAAATTGAGATAATAACATTATACGAGACGAAACAGATTATCTGCATTGCCAAAATGTATTACAGTTCCGGGATGTATTTCTGTAGTAATACCGGGAGTGATTGGAGAAAATGAGACAAGTTCTCCTGTATCCATGCTGTGGATATCATAATCTGCTGAACTAACATATGTTCCGTTGGTTGAATGATCAATTATTTCGTAGATGTTTTTGTTTGCTCGGAATATGAGAGTGCAGTGACGTCTGCTGATAAATGGCAGGTCATATATAATATCACAGCAATCATCACGTCCAATAAGAATGGGTTTGTCAGGATACATTCGTATAATAGAATTTTTGTATTCGCCTCTTATACATACAAGTGAGCCGGTGACTGCATGTGGTAAGTTATTTTCGAAATCATTTATATTGTTAACTGAAAATGCATTGATCATAGCGCCTTCTGTTTTGGAAAGGGACTCAGTATATTGCATTTTTTTCTTGAATGCGTCTCTATATGTAGCACTTATAGACAATTCAATTCCATTAAAAAGCATTACCTTATAATTAGTGTAAGAAGAAATAAAGCTTTGAGCTATAAGATAGCTTTTGTGTATTCTTATAAACTGATCAGAGGGGAGTTGCTGTTCCACAATATCCAGACGCTGATAGTAACTGTAATCTTTATCTTTGGTATGAACAACTAACTTTCTCGAAGCACTTTCGATATAATTGATAGAATCATAAGGTATCTGGTACTTCTTATTGTTAATAGATATGGTTAACATTGGAATACTCCTTGTGCACATTCTAGTAAAATATATGTATATTATGTCATATATTTGATGGTGGGGCAAGGGAGTTTGATTGGTGAAATTTGATTGTTTTTTACAACTATTTATATTTTTTTTACAATTGTACATTCTAAAGATTTACTTTGCTATACAAATATTTTGTTTATTTTTACAAGCATCTTACTACTTTTTACAACCCTATTGTATTAAGAAATATGAGATGATAATATCAATTTAATTTATTCGGCAAAGCAGGTGAAAACCTGTGACGCAAAGCTATAGGGCCTTTCACATGGCAGCCAGTTGCAAGTTG